>JAVVFE010000189.1:0-6334 GCA_032251175.1 Thermohalobaculum sp. | reverse complement strand
CGCTCACCGGCAGGGCCGCGATCTCGGCCAGCGCCGCGTCGATCGCATCGCGCCGCGCGTCGTGGGTGACGATCACCACCGGCACCGGATCGCCCTGCCCGTATTGCCGCATGCGGTGGATCGAGACGCCCTCGCGCCCCAGCGCCGAGGCCACCTGCGCCAGCGCGCCCGGCCGGTCGGCCAGCGTGAAGCGCAGGTAATAGGGCGAGTGCTCGTCGCCATGCGCCAGCCGCGCCGCGGTCGCAAGGCTTGCCGCCGGGCGCCCGAACAGCGGCCGGACCGCGCCGCGCGCGATGTCGAGCACGTCCGCCATGATCGCCGACGCCGTCGGCCCCTCGCCCGCGCCGGGGCCCGAGAACGCGCATTGCCCGATGAAATCGCCCTCGGCCACCACCGCATTGGTGACGCCGGGCAGCGCGCCGATCAGGCTCCGCTCGTCCACCATGCAGGGCCGCACCCGCTGCTCCAGCCCCGCCTCGTGCATTCGCGCAAGCCCCAGCAGCCGGATGGAAAACCCCATGTCGCGCGCCGTCTCGATGTCCGACAGCGTGACCCGCTCGATCCCTTCGGTCACCACGCCGTCGAAATCGACGCGCGTCCCGAACGCCAGCGCCGCGAGGATCGCAAGCTTGTGGGCGGCATCGATGCCGCCGACGTCAAAGGTCGGGTCGGCCTCGGCATAGCCCAGCCGCTGCGCATCGGCCAACACCGCCTCGTAGGGCGCGCGGCGCGCCTCCATCTCGTTCAGGATGTAGTTGCAGGTGCCGTTCAGCACGCCAAAGACCCGGGTGATCCGGTTCGCCGCCAGCCCCTCGCCCAGCGCCTTCAGCACCGCGATGCCGCCCGCGACCGCGGCCTCGGCCGCCAGCCCCACGCCCGCGCCTTCCGCCATCTCGGCCAGCCGCTGGCCGTGGCGCGCCAACAGCGCCTTGTTCGCGGTCACCACATGCTTGCCCGCGGCCAGCGCCGCCTCGACCAGCGCCTTGGCGGGACCGTCGGCGCCGCCCATCACCTCGATCACGCAATCGACGTCGGCGCGCCGGGCCAGCGCCACGGGGTCGTCCTCCCAGGCATAGCCCGTCAGGTCCACCCCCCGCTCGCGCCGCCGGTCGCGGGCCGAGACCGCCACGATCTCGACCGGCCGCCCCGCGCGCGCGGCCAGCCCCGCGCCATGGGCGGCCACGATCCGCACCACGCCGCGCCCGACCGTGCCGAGCCCGGCGATGCCAAGGCGAAAGGGGGTGGTCATGCCGGCGTCTCCCTGAACTGTCCATAGCGCGCGAGGATCGCGTCGGCGTTCTGCATCACCCGCTTCACGCCGCGCGCGGCCTGGCGGATGCGGTGCTCGTTCTCCACCAGGCCAAGCCGCACGAAGCCCTCGCCATACTCGCCAAAGCCCACGCCGGGCGCGACCGCGACCTCGGCCTCGGCCAGCAGGATCTTGGCGAACTCCATCGAGCCCAGCGCCGCGAAGGGCGCGGGGATCGGCGCCCAGGCGAACATGGTGGCGGGCGGCGGCGGGATGTCCCAGCCCGCGCGCGCCATCGCGTCCACCAGCACGTCGCGCCGCGCCTTGTAGGTCGCGCGGATCTCGTTGATGCAGTCCTGCGGCCCGTTCAGCGCGGCGGCGGCGGCCACCTGCACCGGCGTGAAGGCGCCGTAGTCGAGATAGCTCTTGATCCGCGTCAGCGCCGCGATCAGCCGCTCGTTGCCGACCGCAAAGCCCATCCGCCAGCCCGGCATCGAATAGGTCTTGGACAGCGAGGTGAACTCGACCGTGCACTCCATCGCGCCCGGCACCTGCAACACCGAAGGCGGCGGGTTCCCGTCGAAATAGATCTCGGCATAGGCCAGATCCGACAGGATCCAGACCCCATACTTTCGCGCCAGCGCCACGAGATCGCGGTAGAAATCCAGATCGCAGACCTGCGCGGTCGGGTTCGACGGGAAACTCACGATCAGCGCCACGGGCTTGGGCACCGAATGGTGGATCGCCCGGTCCAGCGCGCGCAGGTAAGCCTCCGCGTTGAACCGCCCCTCGTCCAGCGCCGGGATATGCCGCAGCGTGCCGCCCGCGATCATGAAGCCGTAGGGGTGGATCGGATAGCTGGGGTTGGGGCTCAGGATCACGTCGCCCGGCGCGGTGATCGCCATGGCGAGGTTGGCAAGCCCCTCCTTCGAGCCCAGCGTCGCGATCACCTGCCGCTCGGGGTCCAGCGTCACGCCAAAGCGCCGCGCATAATAGCCCGCCTGCGCGCGCCGCAGGCCCGGAATGCCCTTCGACGCCGAATAGCGGTGGGTGCGCGGCCGCTTCACCGTCTCGACCAGCTTGTCGACGATGTGGGCGGGCGTATCCATGTCGGGATTGCCCATGCCGAAGTCGATGATGTCGCGCCCGGCCGCGCGCATCTCGGCCTTCATGCGGTTCACCTCGGCAAAGACATAAGGCGGCAGGCGCTTGATGCGGTAGAATTCTTCGGCCATGGGCGGCAATCCCGGACCCCGTTGCGCTGGGCTGCCTTCTCTAGCAGCTTCGCCCCGAAAATAAAGCGCCAAAGGGGCGCGAGGCGCCGGCGCACGCCCTAGCGGTTGAGGCGGCGCAGCCCTTCCTCGGAAATCACCGGCTGACCCAGCAGGGCGGCCCGCTCGGCCGAAACCGCGGCGATGGCCGACAGGTCGCTCACCACCGCCACGCCCTGCGCGGGGTCCGGGATGCCCGGCCCGAAGGTGCCGGCCGGCGGCGGCGTCGGCGTGTCCACCAGCCGCGGCCAGGGCGCATCCGCCACGCCGGGCGATTCCGGCAGGTCATAGGTGCCGAACAGCTCGCTCGTGCCGCAGCCCGACAGCAGCCCCAACGCCAGCCCCGCCGCCCCGGCGCGCGCCGCGATTGCCAGACCCTCGATTGCCAGACCAGCCCGTCCCCGATCCGCCGTCATGAGCGACCTTCTGCCCGATTGTCCGAACCCGCCCGGCACACCACCTTGCGGCCGCGTCACCATAGCCGCCGGTGCAAGGCGGCGCCAGACGTGTATATGATGGGAACGGGGCTGGCACCCAGCCACGACCGGCCCGGGCGGGAGGACGACGCAGATGCAGAACGACGACGCCAAACCCACGGCCGCCGAGATCGCCGAGGCCAAGGCCCTGGCCGAGCGGCTCCAGAAGCTCGTCGGCCGCAGCCAGAAGGTCTGGGCGCAGTCGCTCGAACGCTCGCTCGATGACATGACCACGCTCAAGCCCGACCCGCTGAACACCGCGCCCGCCATGGCGCGCCTGGCCTACGACTACATCGACCACCCGCAGAAGTTCATCGAAGCCTCGATGGCGTTCTGGACCGGGCAGGCCGACCTGTGGGCTCGGACCTGGGCGCGGACGCTGGGCGAGGAGAAGGTGCCCCCCCTGATCCAGCCCGCCCGCAACGACAAGCGGTTCAAGGACGAGGTGTGGGAGCAGAACCCGTTCTTCGACCACCTCAAGCAGTCCTACCTGCTGACCGCCAACTGGCTGAAGAACAGCCTCGAGAAGGCCGAGGGGCTGACCCCCCACGACCGCAAGAAGCTCGACCTGGTGGTGCGCAACTTCATCGAGGCGCACGCCCCCTCGAACTACCCGGCGCTGAACCCCGAGGTGCTGAAGGCCACCGTCGACCAGAAGGGCGAGAACCTGCTGCGCGGGCTCGAGCACATGATCCGCGACATGGAGCGGGGCAAGGGCGTCCTGATGGTCCGCCAGACCGACATGGACGCGTTCGAGGTCGGCAAGAACATGGCGACCACCCCGGGCAAGGTGGTGTTCCAGAACGACGTGATGCAGCTCATCCAGTATGCGCCGGCGACCGAAACCGTCCACAAGCGCCCGCTGCTGTTCGTGCCGCCCTGGATCAACAAGTTCTACATCCTCGACCTCAACGAAAAGAAATCGATGATCCGCTGGCTGGTGGCGCAGGGCCACACCGTGTTCGTGATCTCGTGGATCAACGCCGACACCCGCCAGAAGGACGACACCTGGGGCAGCTACATGCTCAAGGGTCCGTTGACCGCGATCGGCAAGGTGCTGGACGAGACCGGCGCCGACAAGGTGAACGTGGTCGGCTACTGCATCGGCGGCACCATGCTGGGCACCACGCTGGCCTACATGGCCGAACGAGGCGACGACCGCGTGGCCTCGGCCACCTTCTTCACGGCGCAGCTCGATTTCACCGACGCGGGCGAATTGCAGGCATTCGTCGATGACGAGGTGATCGACACCATCGAGGGCGCCGTGGGCGAGCGCGGCTTTCTCGCCGCCGAGAACATGTTCGGCGCCTTCAACAGCTTGCGCTCGACCGACCTGATCTGGTCCTTCGTCATCAACAACTACTTCCTGGGGAAGGAGAATTTCCCCTTCGACCTGCTCTACTGGAACTCGGATTCCACCGCCATGCCGGGGCGGGTGCACCTCTTCTACCTCGACCAGTTCTACAACCGGAACGCGCTGGCGAAAGGCGCGATGGAGATCGAGGGCGTGGCGCTCGACCTCGGCCGCGTCAAGGTGCCCTGCTACCACGTCGCCACCATCGAGGACCACATCGCCCCGGCGCCTTCGGCCTATCGCGGCGCGAAACTGCTGGGCGGGCGCTCGCAGACCTTCGTGCTGACCGGCTCGGGCCACATCGCCGGCGTGGTGAACCCGCCCGAGCCGCAGAAATACCAGTTCTGGACCAGGCCCGGGATGAAGGAGGCAAGCCTCGAGGACTGGCGCGCGGGCACGACCGAAACCCCCGGCTCGTGGTGGCACCACTGGGACGCCTGGCTCGGCAAGCAGGGCGGCGGCAAGGTCCCCGCGCGCGCGCCCGGCACCCGCCTCGGCGTGATCGAGGACGCCCCCGGCAGCTTCGTCCGGGTCCGCGCCGACCAGCGTTGAGCGCGGCGGCAAGCCCCGCCGCGCCGGCGCCCGGCGGGACCGGGGACACCACCCGGCCGACTCACGCGCACCCGCCCCGGCCCGCGCCCCGAGCGCGGCGCCGCGCGCCGTGCCGGCCTGTGCGCGCAAAACGCAGTTCAGTATTAAATCTGTTTTAAATCAATAGTTTGACTATGCTTTCACGCGTGAAAGCCGCGTGGGGGCACGGCTCCCCTCGCCGCTCCGGCGCCGTGTCCCCGGCCAGCGTCGAGCCCACCCATCAGCAGCCCGCGCACCCGACCTCCCCGCTTGATCCGCCGCCGCCTTCGGGCCAAGCTCGGCCAGATCGGGCGCGAGGGGCGCGCCGGCCAGACCGGGCGGAGGCATGTGAGACGGCAGCGCGCAAGCACCCGGCGGCGCCCGGCGATTCTCCGGGCCGCCACCCATGCCGCGGCGGCGGCGGCGCTCCTCGGCGCAGCGCTCCTCGCCGCGGCGGGGCCTGCGCGGGCCGACCGGCTCTGCGTCGCCGCCGACCCGCGCGCGCCCTGCTCGCTGCCCGGCGGCACCTATCACGTCCGCACCCCCGACGGCGCCGGCCCGTTCCCGGCGGTGGTGGTGCTGCACTCGGCCGGCGAGACCGGCGCCGACATCGTCAACGATCCCTTCTATGTCGGCATGGTGCTGGGCCGCGGCTTCGCGCTGGTCGCCCCGACCGGCCTGCCGCAACGCTATGCCGATGGCAGCGTCCTGCCGGGCTGGCATGTCCGCCAGACCTCGACCGGCGGGCGCGACGACGCCGCCTTCATCGCCGCCGCCATCGAGGTCGCGGCCCAGGCGTTCCAGATCGACCGCAGGCGCGTGCTGCTGACCGGCTGGGGCAACGGCGCCTCGCTGGCGTGGGAGATCGCCTGCACCGCCCCCGCCACGGCCTCGGCCTACGCGCCGATGAATGGCGGCTTCTACGCCCCCCTCCCCGCCCGCTGCCGCGCGCCGGTCCGGCTGATGCAGGTCCATGGCCGCGACAACGGGTTCTGGCCGCTCGACGCCGGCGAGCAGCGGGCCGCGCGCGGCACCGCCCGCCCGGTACCGGTGGCCGACCACCTCGCCTTCGCCCGCCGCCTCGGCGGCTGCGGCGAGGCCGGCCCGCCCGATCCCGGCCTGCCCTGGGGGCTCGAACTCACCCGCTGGCGCGGGTGCCAGTCCGGCGCCGACCTCGCCTTCCTGCTGCATGACGAGGGCGGCGGCCTGTCGTCGGGCGTGTTCGGCGCGGTGCTCGACTGGTTTCTCCCGCCCGCCCCGCCCACGCGCATCGCCCCGCCCGGCGTGGGCTCGGTGTTCCGCCGGCCGGGCGAGGCGACGGGCGCCTTCGGCAAGCGCCCGCCGGGACAATGACCCCCGGAGCAATGACCGCCGAGGATCGAGGGAGACAGGCAATGCGACTGGAAGGCAGGAC
>JAVVFE010000188.1:0-6364 GCA_032251175.1 Thermohalobaculum sp. | reverse complement strand
GGTGCTGGGCGCGGTGTCGCTGATCGGCATCTACAACCGCATCGGCGGCGGCGACTTCCTGCGTGGGCTTCTCACCTCGCTCGATGTCGGCCCGATCTGGGTGATCGTGACGATGATGCTGATCGTGATGGTGCTGGGCACCTTCCTGGAATGGATCGCCATCATCTTCATCACCGTGCCGATCTTCGCGCCGGTGGTCATCGATCTGGGCTTCGACCCGATCTGGTTCGGCGTGCTGTTCGCGATGAACATCCAGATGTATTACCTGTCGCCGCCGTTCGGCCCGGCCTGCTTCTTCCTGAAGTCGGTCGCGCCGAAGGACATCGAACTGCAGGAGATCTTTGCCGCCGTGCTGCCGTTCATCGCGCTGCAGGCGGTCGGGCTGTTCCTGGTGCTGAGCTTCCCCGACATCGCCCTGTGGCTGCCGCGGCTTCTGGACTGAGGAGGATGCCATGACCGACGATCTGACCCGCCAGGACGAGGACATGCCCCCGGCCGTGTTCGCCGAGGAGGAGCGCCACGAGGGCTTCGACTTCGGCAACTGGCCGGAGATCGCCGGCGCCGTGCTCACGGCCGCGCTGGTCTGGGCCAGCTTCGCTTTCACCGGGTGAGAACATGACAGTCAAGACCCCCAAGGACCTCAGATCCGCCCGCTGGTTCGCCCCGGACGACCTGCGCAGCTTCGGCCACCGCTCGCGGATGATGCAGCTTGGCTATGCCGAGACGGATTTCCGCGACAGGCCGGTGATCGGGGTGCTCAACACCTGGTCCGAGCTGAACACCTGCCACGCCCATTTCCGCGAGCGGGTGCAGGACGTGAAGCGCGGCGTGGCGCAGGCCGGCGGCTTCGCCGTCGAGATGCCGGCGCTGTCGCTCGACGAAAGCTTCCTCAAGCCCAGCTCGATGCTCTACCGCAACCTGCTGGCGATGGAGACCGAGGAGATGATCCGCGCCCATCCGCTGGACGGCGTGGTGCTGATGGGCGGCTGCGACAAGACCACGCCGGGCCTGGTCATGGGGGCGGTGTCGGCAGGCGTGCCGATGATCTATCTGCCGGCCGGGCCGATGCTGCGCGGCAATTACGCGGGGCGGATCCTCGGCTCGGGCTCGGATGCCTGGAAATACTGGGACGAACGCCGCGCCGGAAACATCCCGGACGCCGAATGGCTGGGCATCCAGGGCGGGATCGCGCGCTCGGCCGGTGTGTGCATGACCATGGGCACCGCGAGCACGATGACCGCCATCGCCGATGCGATGGGGCTGACGCTGCCCGGCGCCTCGTCGATCCCGGCGGTGGATTCGAGCCATCAGCGCATGTCGGCCGAGTGCGGGCGGCGCATCGTCGGGATGGTGTGGGAGGACCTGACGCCCGACCGGATCGTCACCGCGGCCGCCTGCCGCAACGCCGCCATCGTCGCCATGGCCACGGGCTGTTCGACGAACGCGGTCGTCCACCTGATCGCCATGGCGCGGCGGGCGGGGGTGAAGCTGACGCTCGACGATCTCGACGCGCTGGGGCGGGTGACGCCGCTGATCGCCAATGTCCGCCCCGCGGGCAAGGACTACCTGATGGAGGATTTCTACTACGCGGGCGGCCTGCGCGCGCTGATGGCGCAGCTTGGCGACCGGCTCGATCTCACCTGCCTCACGGTCACCGGGCGGACGATGGGCGAGAACCTCGAGGGCGCGGCGGTCTACAATGACGACGTGATCCGGCCGCTGACGAACCCGGTCTATGCCGAGGGCTCGCTCGCGGTGCTGCGCGGCAATCTCGCGCCCTCGGGCGCGGTGATCAAGCCCGCCGCCTGCGACCCGCGCTTCCATGTCCATCAGGGGCCGGCGCTGGTCTTCGACAGCTACCCGCAGATGAAGGCGGCGATCGACGACGAGAGCCTCGACGTCACGCCCGATCATGTGCTGGTGCTGCGCAACGCCGGGCCGCAGGGCGGGCCGGGCTTTCCCGAATGGGGCATGCTGCCAATCCCCAAGGCGCTGCTGCGCCAGGGCCACCGGGACATGCTGCGGATCTCGGACGCGCGCATGTCGGGCACCTCCTACGGCGCCTGCGTGCTGCATGTGGCGCCCGAAAGCTTCGTCGGCGGGCCGCTCGCGCTGCTCAGGACCGGCGACATCGTGCGGCTCGACCTGCCGGCCCGGCGCCTCGACATGCTGGTGGACGAGGCCGAGCTTGCCGCCCGCCGCGCCGCCTGGGTGGCGCCCGCGCCGCGCTACGGCCGCGGCTATGGCGTCTTGTTCCAGCGCCACGTCACGCAGGCCGACCAGGGCTGCGACTTCGACTTCCTGCAAACCGATTTCGGCGCCGCCGCGGGCGAACCCGACATCTTCTGAGGGCTGACATGACCGATTACATCCTCTCCGACGAGACCCGCGCCAAGCTGATGCAGGTCTCGACCGCGTCGATCGCCACGGCGCTGTTCAAGCGCGGCCTGCGCAACCAGTTCATCCAGGGCGTGGTGCCGGTCGCGCCCAAGCCCGCGAACATGGTGGGGCAGGCCTTCACCCTGCGCTACATCCCCGCGCGCGAGGATCGCAACCCGATCACCGTGTTCCGCAATCCCGACCACCCGCAGCGCGTGGCGATGGAGACCTGCCCGCCCGGCTGGGTGCTGGTGATGGACGCGCGCAAGGATGTCCGCGCGGCGACCGCGGGCTCGATCCTGCTCAACCGGCTGGCGCTGCGCGGGGCGGCGGGGGTGGTGTCGGACGGCGGGTTCCGCGATGCCGCGGGGATCGGCGCGCTCGACATGCCCGCCTACTACGCCAAGCCCTCGGCGCCCACCAACCTGACGCTGCACGAGGCGATCGAGCTTGGCGCGCCGATCTCGTGCGGCGATGCGCCGGTGTTCCCGGGCGACGTGCTGGTCGGCGACCGCGACGGCGTGATGGTGGTCCCGGCGCATCTGGCCGACGAACTGGCGGACGAGTGCCTCGGGATGGAGAGCTTCGAGGCCTTCGTGTTGGAAGAAGTGCGCGCGGGCGCGCCGATCATCGGACTTTACCCCGCAACACGGGATGAGAACTTGCAGAAATTCGAGGAGTGGCGCAAGCGGACGGGGCGCTGAGCGCACGCACCGAAGGGACGGAAAGGACACGTCATGGCCTGGACACCATCCGGCAGACATCTGATCGCGGGCGACTGGGTCGGCGGCGGCGACCGCTTCGCCTCGGAACCAGCGCATGGACCGGCGCATGATTTCTGCGTTGGCACGCCGGCCTTGGTGGACCGGGCGGCGCAGGCCGCGGAAGACGCGTTCTGGAGCTATGGATACGCCAGCCGCGAGGACCGCGCGGTCTTCCTCGAGCGGATCGCCGACGAGATCGAGGCCCGCGCCGGGGCGATCACCGAGATCGGCACCCAGGAGACCGGCCTGCCTGCCGCGCGGCTCGAGGGCGAGCGCGGCCGCACCACCGGCCAGTTGCGCCTGTTCGCGGCCCACATCCGCAAGGGCGACTACCTCGACCGGCGGCACGACCCGGCTCTGCCCGACCGCAAGCCCCTGCCGCGGTCCGAGATCCGCATGATGCAGCGCCCGGTCGGCCCGGTGGCGGTGTTCGGCGCCTCGAACTTCCCGCTGGCGTTCTCGACCGCCGGGGGCGACACGGCGGCGGCGCTGGCGGCGGGCTGCCCGGTGGTGGTCAAGGGCCATTCCGCCCATCCCGGCACCGGCGAGATCGTGGCGCAGGCGGTCGATGTCGCGCGGCGTGCCTGCGGCCTGCATCCGGGCGTGTTCAGCCTGATCCAGGGCGGCAGGCGCGATGTCGGGCAGGCGCTGGTGCAGCACCCGCTGGTCCGGGCGGTGGGGTTCACCGGCTCGTTGGCCGGCGGGCGGGCGCTGTTCGACCTGTGCGCCACGCGGCCCGAGCCGATCCCGTTCTTCGGCGAGCTGGGCTCGGTCAACCCGATGTTCCTGCTGCCCGCGGCGATGGCGGCGCGCGGCGAGGCGATCGCCCGGGGTTGGTCGGCCTCGCTGACCATGGGCGCGGGGCAGTTCTGCACCAATCCCGGCATCGCCGTGGTGCTGGCGGATCAGGCGCAGGCGCTGGCCGATGCCACCGTCGCGGCGCTGCGCGAGGTCGGCGCGCAGGTGATGCTGACCGAGGGCATCGCCGCGGCCTATGCCGGGGGCGCCGCGCGGATCGGCGCGGGGCGCGGCGTGCAGGGCCTGCTGACGCAGGTCTGCGACCGCCGGCAGGCGGTGCCGCAGCTGTTCATGGTGCGCGGGGCCGACTGGCTGGCCGACCATGCGCTGGCCGAGGAGGTGTTCGGCCCGCTCGGTCTGATCGTCGCCGTGGCGGGCGAGGACGAGATGCTCGCCATAGCCCGCGGCCTACAGGGCCAGCTCACTGCCACGCTGCAGATGGACGCGGACGACACCGCACTGGCCCGCCGGCTGCTGCCGATCCTCGAGCGCAAGGCCGGGCGCGTGCTGGCCAACGGCTATCCCACCGGCGTCGAGGTCTGCGACGCGATGGTGCATGGCGGCCCCTATCCGGCCTCGACCAATTTCGGCGCGACCAGCGTCGGAACCCTGTCGATCCGGCGCTTCCTGCGCGCCGTCAGCTATCAGAACCTGCCCGGGGCGATCCTGCCGGACGACCTGACCTGACCCCAGCGGGGGCCGCACGGCCTCCGCCCGCCGCCGGTGTGGCGGGACTGGCGGCGATTCGGGCGACCGGCGGCCGCCGCGGTGAGGCCCGGCAATTCCTGCTCCGGTTGGTTCGGGCACTGGGCACGGCGTATCAACCCGCAGGCACTCCGAAAAACCGGAGGCGAGACGGGACTCAGGTCACGGATCGTCCGGATGTGCTCGTAGATCTCGTCGGACAGGACCAGCACCTGCGGATGCTTTGCCAGCACCGCGCCCAGCGCCTTCAGCGCGGCCTCGGAATAGACCGCGCCCGAGGGATTGCCGGGCATGTTCAGGAACAGCCATTTGGTGCGTGGCGTGATCGTCTGTTACAGGGCCTCGGGGGTCAGCCGGAACCCGGACGCGTCCGGGCGTTCGACGAAGACCGGGGCGCCGCCCAGCAGCTTCACCATTTCCGGGTAGGACACAAAATAGGGCGCCGGCAGGATCACCTCGTCGCCGGCCTCGAGCGTCGCCATCAGCGCGATGAAGATGATCTGCTTGGCGCCGTTCGCCACCACGATGTCGTCGGGCGTGCAGTCCAGACCGTTCTCGCGCCAGAACTTGCCGGCGACCGCCTGGCGCACGGCAGGGGTTCCGGCCGCCGCCGTGTACAGGGTGTCGCCGGACCGTGCGGCGGCGAAGGCGGCCTCGATGATGTGCGGCGGGTCGGAAAATCGGGTTCGCCGAGGCCGAGGTCGATGACGTCGATGCCCTTGGCGCGAAGCGCCTTGGCGGCCTGCGAGGCGGCCATCGAGGCCGACGGCTTGACCACCGACAGGCGCGCGGCGATGTAGCTCATCGGTCGTCCTCCGTCACATATCCCTTGGACCTGTCCTCGGCCCGGTCGTCGGCGCCGCGCCCGGCCAGATCGCCGTAGACGCCGCCGCCGCCCGGAAGTTCGAGCGCCAGCCGGCAGCCGGCGGGCACATGCTGCCAGCCCTTGGGCCGCATCCGGGTGCCGTCGTCCAGCCTCACCACGCCGGCCACGCCGTCCTTGCCGCCGTTGCGGCCTCGGGCCGCGTGGCTGACCCGATCGAACATCGCCGAGAAGTCGAACTCGTGCCCGTCGGTCGCGGCGATCTCGAGCACCTGCCCCAGGCCGCCGCGGAACTCGCCGTCGCCGCCGGAACCGGGGCGCAGTTCCTTGCGCGCCAGATGACAATGGGGCCGGTGTGCTCGGTCGCCTCGATCGGCATGGTGTGCACGCCCGACGGGAAGGCGGTCGCCGACAGGCCGTCGAGCTCGGGCCGCGCGCCCATGCCGCCCGAGTTAAACATCAGCACTTCGGCGTGGCGCCCGGCGCCGCCATTCACGGGGCGCGCCGATATGTGGATGTTCCACAGCGCGCCGGCGCCTTCGGCCTGGATCCTGCCGGGCAACGCCTTGGCCATCGCGCCGAGCACGAGGTCGGGACCATGTGGCCGAAGATGTGCCGCAGCGCCACGGGCGCCGGCCGCACGGCGTTCAGGATGTTGACGGGCGAGGACATGGTGAAGTGAACCGCGCCGGGTTTGCCGGAGGCTCCAACTCCTGAGTAGGATGGAGCATCATGAGCAGGACGACGAACAAGTTTTCCCCTGAAGTGCGCGAGCGGGCGGTGCGGCTGGTCTTGGATAACGAGGGCCAGCACGGGTCTCACTGGCAGTCGGTGATGTCGATCGCGGCGAAGATCGGCTGCACGCCACAGACCCTGAACGAATGGGTCAAGAAGG
>JAVVFE010000187.1:0-6364 GCA_032251175.1 Thermohalobaculum sp. | reverse complement strand
GCTGGGCGAGATGGGGATCGGCAACACCTCGTCAGCCGCGCTGCTGGCCCATGCGGTCGAGGGGCTGCCGCTGGCGCCGCTGGCGGGGCCGGGGGCGGGGCTTGATGCGGCGGGCGTGGCCCGCAAGATCGCGATCCTGGAACGCGCGGCGGCGCGCCGGCCCGGGCGGCTGGCGCCGGTCGAGGCGCTGGCGGCCTTCGGCGGGCTCGAGATCGCGGCGATGGCGGGGGCGCTGATCGGCGCGGCCTCGACCGGTGCGGCGGTGCTGGTTGACGGCTACATCTCGACCGCGGCGGCGATGGTCGCGCTGGCGGCGCGGCCCGAGGCGCGGGCGTCGTGCATCTTCGCCCACCGCAGCCGCGAGCCGGGGCACCGGCTGATGCTGGCGCATCTGGGTGTGGACCCGCTGCTCGACCTCGACATGCGGCTGGGCGAGGGGACCGGGGCGCTGCTGGCGCTGCCGATCCTGCGCGCGGCCGCACGGATGCTGGCCGAGATGGCGACCTTCGAGAGCGCGGGCATCGCCGGGCGCGAGGGCTGAGATGGCGCCCATCGCCCCCCGCCTGCTGAGCGCCCTGCAGTTCCTGACCCGCCTGCCCGTGCCCGATCCGGGCTGGGAGGAAGGGCGGCTGCGCGCGGCGCTGCCATTCTTTCCCGCCGCGGGGGCAGTGGTCGGGCTGATCGGCGCCGCGGTCTGGTGGGCCGCGGGCGCCGCGCTGCCGGGCGCTGCGGCGGCGGGGCTGGCGCTGGGCGCGATGCTGCTGGCGACGGGCGGGATGCACGAGGACGGGTTGGGCGACGTGGCCGACGGGCTGGGTGGCGGCGCCACGGCCGAGCGCGCGCTCGAGATCATGCGCGACTCGAGGATCGGCAGCTATGCGGCGTTGGCTGTCGGCCTGTCGGTCGGCCTGCGCTGGGCGGCGCTGGCGCCGATGGCGGCGGCCGATGGGGCGCTGGCGCTGGTGATCGCGGCCACCGCCGCCCGCGCCGCGATGGTGCCGGCGAGCGCGATGGTGGCGCCCGCGCGGCCGGACGGGCTGGGCCGGATGCTGGGGCAGGGGGCAGATGCCGTGGGCGTGGCGGTGGCGCTGGGCCTCGCGCTGGCGGTCGCGCTGACTGGTGGCATGGCGGGGATCGGGGCGCTGGCGGCCGCGCTGGCGGCGATGGCGCTGGTGGTGCGGCTGATGGCGCGCCGGGTCGGCGGCATGACCGGCGACGGCTATGGCGCCGTGGCCTCGCTGGGCGAGACGGCGGCGATGCTGGCGCTGTGCGCGGCCTGGGTGGGGGCATGATCTTTCTGCGCCATCCCCGGCCGCATGTGGCGCCCGGCGTCTGCTACGGGCGGCTCGACCTTGGGCTGGGACCGCGGGCCGCGGCCGAGATCACGGCGGCGCTGGCGGCGACGCCCCGGGCGCAGGCGGTGCTGACCAGCCCGGCCGGGCGATGCAGGCCGCTGGCCGAGGCGCTGGCAGCGCGCGACGGGGTGGCGGCGGTGGTCGAGCCGGACCTGTGGGAGCTGGATTTCGGGACCTGGGAAGGCCGGGCCTGGGACGCGATCGACCGCGCCGAGAGCGACCCCTGGGCGGCCGATCCCTGGCGGGTGGCGCCGCCGGGGGGCGAGACCTTCGCGGCGCTGCATGCCCGGGTGGCGGGGGTGCTGGCCCGCGCGCCCGCGGGCGCGGTGATCGTCACCCATGCCGGGCCGATCCGGGCGGCGCGGATGATCCTGACCGGCGCGCGGTTCGGGGCGGTCTTTGCCAAGCGTGTGCCCTATGCCGTGCCGGTCGTGCTTTCACGCGTGAAAGGCATATTAAGTGTCTGATATATCAATAATTCTAGGTGGAGCGCGTTCGGGGAAGTCGGCCCGGGCGCTGACGCTGGCAGCCCATCCGCCGCATGTTTTCATCGCCACGGCCGAGGCGCTCGACACCGAGATGGCGGCCCGCATCGCCCGCCACCGGGCCGAGCGCGGCGAAAGCTGGCGGGTGGTCGAGGAGCCGCTGGAGCTGGCCGACGCCGTGCGTGCCCATGCCGCCGAGGGGGCGACGCTGCTGATCGATTGCCTGACGCTGTGGCTGTCGAACCTGATGCATCACGGCCGCGAGCCGGGTGCCGAGACGGCGCGCCTGATCGCGGCGATGGACCTGGCGCCGGGCCGCGTCGTTCTGGTGTCGAACGAGATCGGCCTGGGCTTGTCGCCGATGAACGAGCTGGGGCGCGCCTTCCGCGACGAGCAGGGGCGGCTGAACCAGCGCATCGCAGCGGTCGCGGACCATGTCGAATTCGTGGCCGCGGGCCTGCCGATCACGCTCAAGGGCGCGCCACGATGACGCGCCCGCCTGCGCTGATGATCCAGGGCACCGGCTCGAATGTCGGAAAATCGGTGCTGGTGGCGGGGCTTTGCCGCGCCTTCGCGCGGCGGGGAATGAGGGTGCGGCCGTTCAAGCCGCAGAACATGTCGAACAACGCGGCGGCGACGGCCGATGGCGGCGAGATCGGCCGGGCGCAGGCGTTGCAGGCGCGCGCCGCGGGGGTCGAGCCATCGGTCCACATGAACCCCGTTCTGCTGAAGCCCGAATCCGAGAAGGGCGCGCAGGTGGTGGTGCAGGGGCGGCGGCTGACGCAGGTACAGGCACGCGATTATGTGCGGCTGAAGCCCCAGCTTCTGACGGCGGTGCTCGACAGCTTTGGCCGGATCGGGGCGGGGGCCGACCTGGTGCTGGTCGAGGGCGCGGGCAGCCCCGCCGAGGTCAACCTGCGGGCGGGCGACATTGCCAACATGGGGTTCGCCGAAGCCGCGGGCGTGCCGGTGATCCTGGCCGGCGACATCGACCGCGGCGGCGTGATCGCGCAGATCGTCGGCACGAAGGCGGTGCTGCCGCCCGAAGATGCGGCACGGATAAAAGGGTTCCTGATCAACAAGTTTCGCGGCGATATTACGCTGTTCGACGAGGGCTATGCAACCATCGCCGCGGCGACCGGCTGGCCCGGTTTCGGCGTCGTGCCGTGGTTCGCCGGCGCCCACCGTCTGCCGGCCGAGGATGCCGCCGACGTCCGCGCGGACCACGCCGGAGGCCGCGTGAAGATCGCCGTGCCGCTGCTTGCGCGGATTGCCAATTTCGACGATCTCGACCCGCTGAAGCTGGAACCCGGCGTCACGGTGGTGATGGTGCGCCCGGGCGAGGCGCTGCCGGGGGATGCGGATCTGGTGATCCTGCCGGGGTCGAAGTCGACGCGCGGCGATCTCGCCTTCCTGCGCGCGCAGGGCTGGGACATCGACCTGATGGCGCACCGGCGCCGGGGCGGACGGATCATGGGCATCTGCGGTGGCTATCAGATGCTGGGGCGGACCATCGCCGATCCCGAGGGCATCGAGGGCGCGGCCGGCGTGAGCGAGGGGCTGGGCCTGCTGGACGTCGCAACCGTGATGACGCCCGAGAAGCGGCTGGGCCGCGTCGAGGCGGTCGAGATCGCGACGGGGCGTGCCGTCAGCGGCTACGAGATCCATATCGGCCGCACCGATGGCCCCGACCGGGCGCGCCCGCTGTTCCGCGTGGGGGGCGCGGAGGAGGGGGCGGCGAGCCCCGACGGGCGGGTGACGGGCGCCTATCTTCATGGTCTGTTTACCGCAGATGCCTATCGTGCGGGCTTCATCGAGCGGCTGGGCGCGGTGCCGTCGGGGGTGGGGTATGCGGCGGCGGTCGAGGCGACGCTCGATGCGCTGGCGGACCATCTCGAGGCGTTCCTCGATCTCGACGGGCTGCTGGCCATCGCCCATGCGCGCTGACGCCGCGGTGGCGGCCGCACGATCCCTGTTTGCGCCGGGCACGGTTTGGTGTAGCAGATATCACACTTTCGTGTGGTGATCATGTCCGACTCAGGCGAGACGCTCAGGAAACCGCTGGAATTCGAGTGGCCTACGCTGGCGCTCATCGGCCTGTGCTATGTGGCATGGGGGCTGCTGACCGTTCATGCCAGCGCGCTGGGCGGCTGGCTTGCGGTGCCGCTGCTGGGCATGGTGATCGCCTTCCATTCCTCGTTGCAGCACGAGGTGCTGCACGGCCACCCGTTCCGTGATCAGCGCCTGTCGGATGCGCTGGTGTTCCCCGCCCTGGGCCTGTTCGTCGCCTATCAGCGGTTCCGCGACACGCATCTGGCGCATCACCACGACGAGATCCTGACCGATCCTTATGACGACCCGGAGTCGAACTACCTCGACCCCGTGGTCTGGGCGCGCCTGCCGGGCTGGCGCAAGGCGCTGCTGCGCGCGAACAACACGCTGGCGGGGCGGATGGCGCTGGGGCCGGCGATCGGTATCGCGGCGTTCTACGCGGGCGACCTGCGGGCGATCCGGGCCGGCGATCGGGCGGTGCGCCGCGCCTATGTGTTGCACGCGGCCGGCCTGGTGCCGGTGGTGGCCTGGCTGGTGGCGGTCGGGACCATGCCGGTCTGGCAGTATGTGCTGGGCGCCTATCTGGGCCTGTCGCTGCTGAAGATCCGCACCTTCCTGGAACACCGCGCGCACGAGAAGGCGGCGGGGCGGAGCGTGGTGATCGAGGATCGCGGTCCGCTGGCCTTGCTGTTCCTGAACAACAATTTTCACGCCGTGCATCATGCGAGCCCAAGGGTGGCGTGGTACCGGCTGCCCGCGCTCTACCGCGCGCGGCGCGACGAGGTGCTGCGGCGCAACCGCGGCTATCGCTACGGCTCCTACGGCGAGGTCTTTGCGCGCCATTTCCTGCGCGCGAAGGACCCGGTGCCGCATCCGCTGCGCCCGGGGCAGGGCGAGGGGTGTGAGGCGACCGGGGTTGCGGGCGGTGCGCTGCCCCGGCCCTGAGCCGGGGCCACCTTCCGGTGGAAAACCTCAGCGAGGCCCCGGGGTCGAGCCCGGCGCAGCGGTTCTGAGGGTGCCCGAGGCGGCCCCGGGTCGGGCCCGGGGCCCGAGGCGGCTGGCGTGACTCCGCTCAGAACTGCGGCGTGACCTGCCAGACGTCGCGGGCATAGCCGCGGATCGTGCGGTCGGAGGAGAAGCGGCCCATCGGGGCGATGTTGAGCACCGCCCTGCGGGCCCAGCCGTCGGGGTCGGCCCAGGCGGCATCGACCCGGCGCTGCGCGTCCCAGTAGGCGTCGAAATCGGCCGCGACCATGAACCAGTCGTGGTGGATCAGGTTGTCGACCACGCCGCGGTGGCGCGCGCTGTCGCCGTCCGAGAACAAGCCGGCGCGGATCTGCTCGACCACTTCGCTGAGCCGGTCCGAGCGGGCGACATGGGCGGCGGGGTCGTAGCCCTCGGCGCGCAGGCGGGCGACGCCGTCGGCGTCGAGGCCGAAGATGAAGATGTTGTCGTCGCCCACGCTGTCGTGGATCTCGACATTGGCGCCGTCCATCGTGCCGATGGTGAGCGCGCCGTTCATCGCGAACTTCATGTTGCCGGTGCCGGATGCCTCCATCCCGGCGGTGGAAATCTGCTCGGACAGGTCGGCGGCGGGGATCAGGCGCTCGGCCATCGTCACGTTGTAGTTCGGCGGATAGACCAGCGCGAGGCGGCCCTTCATGGCGGGGTCGGCGTTGATCGTGCCGGCGATGTCGTTGATGAGCCCGATGATCGCCTTGGCCATCGCGTAGCCGGGCGCGGCCTTGCCGCCGAAGATGCGCAGGCGGGGGGGCATGGGGGCACCGGGGTTGCGGCGGATCTCGTTCCACAGCGCGGCGGCCTCGAGCACGTTCATGAGTTGGCGCTTGTATTCGTGGATGCGCTTGACCTGGATGTCGAAGATCGCGTCGGGGTCGGCGGCAATGCCGCATTCCGCCCCGAGCCAGGCGGAAAGGCGGCTCTTGTTCGCGCGCTTGGCGGCGGCCACGCGCGCGCGAAAGGCGGCGTCGTGGGCGAGCGGCGCGAGGGCGGCGAGGCGGTCGAGATCGGCCTCCCACCCCGCGCCCACGGCCTCGGTGATCAGCGCAGACAGCGCCGGGTTGCAGCCCTTCAGCCAGCGCCGGGGGGTGACGCCGTTGGTCTGGTTGACGATGCGCCCGGGGTGCAGCGCGTCGAGGTCGCGGAACACCGTGCGGCGCATCAGGTCGGTGTGCAGCGCCGAGACGCCGTTCACCCGGCGCGCGGCGATGAACGAGAGGTCGCCCATCCGCACCTCGCCGTCGCGGATGCAGCCCACGCCCGCGGGGCGCGGACGGCCGGCGGCGGCGGTCTCGGCGGCGTGTGCGGCGTCGATCCGCTCGATCAGTTGCATGTGACGCGGCAGCACGCGAGCCATGAGGTCGGCGGGCCATTTCTCCAGCGCCTCGGGCATCAGGGTGTGGTTGGTGTAGTGCAGCGTGCCACGGGTTATGGCGAATGCCTCGTCGAAAC
>JAVVFE010000186.1:0-6392 GCA_032251175.1 Thermohalobaculum sp. | reverse complement strand
GGCGTCGAGCGCCGAGAACGGCTCGTCCAGCAGCGCCACGGGCCGGTCCTCCATCAGCGTGCGCGCCAAGGCGACCCGCTGGCGCATCCCTCCCGACAGCGCCGCCGGGCGCTTTGCGCGGTGCCCGGCCAGGCCCACCTCGCCGATCAGGCGCTCGACCTTGGCGGGGTCGGCCCGCTCGCCCCGCAGCCGCGCGCCCAGGCCGATATTGCCCGCCACGTCCAGCCACGGCGCCAGCAGGTCGGTCTGCCCCATCCAGGCGATCCGCCCCGCCAGCGGCGCGCCGTCGGTGGCCGTGATCGCGCCGTCAAGCCGCCCGCCGGCGTCGAGCCCGGCGATCAGCCGCAACAGCGTCGATTTCCCCACGCCCGAGGGGCCCAGCAGGCAGGTCCAGCGCCCGGCCGCGACCGCAAGGTCGATCCCGCCGATGGCATAGCCGCCGCCGAAATCCAGCCTGCCGCGGATGCGGATGCCAGGCGCGGGGGTCACGGACGCCCCCGCAACCCCATGTCCCAGAATCCCACTTCCAGCCGCGTCGCCGTGGCGAACCGCTTGCACAGCGCGGGCCAACGCGGCGAGGCCTCCGGCGCGCCGCCCAGCCGCGCGGCGGCGGCCGCGTCGATCAGCGCGCCCACCTCGGCGCAGACCCCCTGATACGCGGCGCCCCCATAGGTGCCGATCCAGTCGGCATAGGCGTCCGACGCGGCCTCGCGCCCCAGCCGCGCGCCGATCTCGCCATAGCCCAGCACGCAGGGCGCCAGCGCCGCCATCAGGTCGAGGAAATCGCCCGATACCCCCGCATCGATCACATAGCGGGTATAGGCGAGGTTCTCCGGCGCCTCCTCGGCCACAAACAGCGCCGCCTCGGAAATCCCGGCCTTCGCGCAGGTCTCGACATGCAGCCGCATCTCGTGATTGACCAGCGCATCGACCGTGGCGGCGGCGGTGCGCATCTCGGGCAGGCTCCCGGCCTTCACCACCGCCAGCGCCCAGGCGCGCGCGAAATGCACCAGGAACACATAGTCCTGCACCAGGTAATGCAGGAACGCCGCGCGCGGCAGGCGGCCCGTGCCCAGCCCCTCGACGAAGGCGTGGCGGGTGTAGGCGTCCCACTCGGGCGCCGCCGCCCGCCAGCCCGCAAAGACCCGGCTGCCGAAGTCCGGGGCCGTCATTCCGCCCCCACGTCGATGGCGATTTCGCTCACCGGCTTGACCTCGGAAATCAGCCCACCCGCCTTCAGGAACGCCTCGAACCGCGCATAGCGCCCGGCATCGAGCGCGGCCGGGCGCAGCGCGAAGCGCGGGATCGTGTCGGCCCAGGCGCGGCGGTTCAGCTCGTCGTCCAGTTCGGCGGCGGTGCCCTTGAAGATCTCCCACGACGCCTGCGGGTTGTTCACGATGAACTGCGTCGCAAGCTCGGTCGCCGCCAGGAACCGCGCGATCAGGTCGCGGTCCAGCCCCTCGGCGCGGGCGACATAGATCAGCTCGTCATAGGCCGGCACGCCCTCCTCCTCGATGTAGAAGCAGCGGCCCGGCACGCCCTCGATCGCCATCTGGTTCAGCTCGAAATTGCGATAGGCGCCGATCACCGCATCCACCTGCCCCGACATCAGCGCGGGCGAGAGCGACCAGTTGACGTTGACCAGCTCGACATCCGCCAGCGTCATGCCGTGGCGGCCGAGGACCGCGCCCAGCAGCGCCTCCTCGACCCCGCCCACGGAAAAGCCCAGCTTGCCGCCCTTGAGGTCGGCAATCGACTTGATCGGCCCGTCCGCCAGCACCAGCAGGCAGTTCAGCGGCGTCGCCACCAGCGTGCCGACCCGCACCAGCCCCAGCCCCTCGTGCACCTGAAGGTGCAGTTGCGGCTGGTAGGACACCGCCAGATCCGCCCGCCCCGCCGCCACCAGCTTGGGCGGGTCCGAGGGGTCGGCGGGCGGGATGATCTCGACCTCCAGCCCCTGCGCCGCGAAATACCCCTTCTCCTGCGCCACGATGATCGGCCCATGGTCGGGGTTGATGAACCAGTCGAGGATCAGGGTGATCTTGTCGGCCGCCGCCGCGGGCGTGGCGAGCATGAGAGCAGCGAGTAGGGCAATCAGGCGCATCGGTTTCTCCGTCAGGGATTCGTGAAAACGGGTCAGGCGGCGGCCCGGGTCGCGGCCACCCAGTCACGGGTGCGCGCCTCGGGGTCGGGGTGCAGAAGGATATCGGTGACGACCGAGACCACATCGGCCCCCGCCGCCAGAACGCCGGCCGCGCGCTCGACCGTCAGCCCGCCGATCGCGACCAGCGGGATGTCGCCCACCAGCCGCTTCCATTCGGTGACGCGCTCCAGCCCCTGCTCGGCCCATTTCATCTTCTTCAGGATCGTGGGATAAACCGGCCCCAGCGCGACATAATCGGGCGCCAGCGCCAGCGCGCGGTCAAGCTCGGCGCCGTCGTGGGTCGACACCCCCAGCCGGATGCCGGCACGCCGGATCGCCGGCAGGTCGGCCGCATCCAGATCCTCCTGCCCCAGATGGACGAACTCGCAGCCGGTCTCGATGGCAAGCTGCCAGTAATCATTGACCACCAGCACCGCGCCCGCGGCCCGGGACAGGTCCCGCGCCGCCACGATCTGCGCGCGCAGCGCCGCCTCGGGCCGGTCCTTCACCCGCAACTGCACCAGCTTCACCCCCTGCGGCAGCAGGCGGGGCAGCCAGGCGGCATCGTCGACGATCGGATAGAACGGATCGAGCCTCATCCCAAGAACGCCTTTCCCATCACCGGGGTCGAGGGCGCCGCCATGTCGCGCGGCTCCATCGGGTCGGCATCAAAGGCCAGCCGCCCGGCCTCGACCGCGCGCGCAAACGCCCGCGCCATCGCCGCCGGATCGCCCGCCTTGGCCACCGCCGTGTTCAGCAGCACCGCGTCGAAGCCCATTTCCATCGCGCGGGCAGCGTGCGAGGGCAGCCCGATCCCGGCGTCCACCACCAGCGTCAAGTCGGGGAAATGCGCCCGCAGCGTGCGCAGGCCATGGGGGTTCACCAGCCCCTGCCCCGAGCCGATCGGCGCGCCCCAGGGCATCAGCACCTCGCAGCCCGCATCGACCAGCCGGCGCGCCGCCACCAGATCCTCGGTGGTATAGGGGAACACCTTGAAGCCCTCGGCGATCAGGATCCGCGCGGCCTCGACCAGCCCGAACAGGTCGGGGTGCAGCGTGTCCTCCTCGCCGATCACCTCGAGCTTGATCCAGTCGGTGCCGAACACCTCGCGCGCCATCTGCGCGGTGGTGACCGCCTCGCGCACGCTGTGGCAGCCCGCCGTGTTGGGCAGGACCCGCACGCCCAAACCGCGGATCATCTCCCAGAACGCCTGCCCCGCCCGCGCCTCGGCCGCCTCGCGCCTCAGCGAGACGGTGACGATGCCCGCGCCCGAGGCCCGCACCGCCGCGGCCATGATGGCGGGCGAGGGGTAGAGGGCGGTGCCCAGCATCAGGCGGCTCTCGACCTCGGTGCCGTAGAAGGTCGCCATGCCTCAGCCTCCCTGCAACGGCGCCAGCACTTCCAGCCGGTCGCCCTCGCGCAACGTGATGCCGGCGCGCGCGTCGCGCGGCACGAACTCGCCGTTCACGGCGGTGGCGACATGCGCGCCGCCATAGCCCAGTTCCGCCAGCGCGGCATCCAGCGCCCCGGCCGCGACCGCGCGCGGCTCACCGTTCAGGATGATCGTCATGCAGCCACTCCGATGGATGATTGGCCCCCAGCGCCACCGCCGCCGCCTCGGCCGCGACGGCGGGCCCCAGCAGGAAGCCATGGCGGTAGAGCCCGTTGACATGCAGCCGCCCGCCCGTCCGCACCACGCGGGGAAGGTTGTCGGGGAAGGCCGGGCGGGCATCGACGCCGATCTCGAGGATTTCCGCCTCGGCAAAGGCCGGGTGCAGCGCATAGGCCGCGCCCAGCAGTTCCAGCATCGAGCGCGCGGTGATCCGGCCCCGGTCGCCGCTCTCGATCATCGTGGCGCCCAGCATGTAGACGCCCTCGCCGCGCGGCACGATGTAGAGCGGCCAGCGCGGGTGCAGCATCCGCACCGGGCGCGACAGGGCCACCTCGCGGCTGCGGATCACCAGCATCTCGCCCTTGACGCCGCGCAGGTCCGCCAGCCGGTCGGCGGCGGCAAGGCCGCGGCAGTCGATCACCATATCGGCTGGCGGCGCATCGGCCATGTCGGTGCCCCAGCGGATCGCGACGCCCGCCTCGCCCAGCCGCGCGATCAGCGCCGCGGTCGCCCTGCGCGGGTCGAGATGGGCCTCCCCGGCGAAGAACAGCCCGCGCGTGAACCGCCCCGCGAGGTCGGGCTCAAGCTCCGCGATGCGCTCGGGCCCCACCGCCTCGTGCGCTTCGGTGCGCCGGGCAAAGCGGGCAAGCTCGCCCTGATCGCGCCCCGGCGCCACCACCAGCGTGCCGGCGCGGGTGACGCCGCCGGCATGGCGCTCCCACCAGTCGGCGGCTTGGCGGCCATGGGTCAGCACGGGCGCCTCGGCGCTCTCGCGCTCGCAGAAGGGGGCCAACATCCCCCCCGCCCACCACGAGCACGACGCCGCCCCCGGCCCCGAGGCGCGGTCGATCACGGTCACCCGCGCGCCCTGCGCGGCCAGCTCGGTCGCCGTGCACAGCCCCGCCACGCCCGCGCCGATCACCAGCACATGCGGCCGCCCGGCCTCGCGGCCCCCGCCCGCGCCAGTTCCGCCCGCGCCAGTTCCGCCCGCGATGTCGTTCATGCGCACCAGACACGCCTCCGCCGCCGATCACCGGCGAAAGGGGGACGGGCAGCGTCCAAGTGCCTGCAAGGCGATACCCGTTCCCTCCGCCGGTGTTACCCGGATCAGGTTCGATGGGTTCGCGCGGACCCGCGCATCTCAGCCGAAGCACCCCAACGGTTGCGTTTCGCATATCACCGCGCGGGGGCGGGACGCAAGGGCAAGCGGCGGGGCTGCGACAAGGCCCGGGATCACGCCCGGGGCGCGCGGCGCGCGAGGGTGGGAGCGGTTTCATCGAGGCCCCGGCTCGGAGGCCGGGGCAGCGGCCCGAGGGAAGGCCGACCGCCCGCCTCCGGCCCCGGTTCCGCAGCTTGCGCCCCGATCCGGCACACAGCGCAACGTCAGCCATGGGCCCCGGGCTCGACCCGGGGCCTCCTTCACCGGCCACAACACCCTCACCACCGCCCGCCATGGGCCCCGGGCTCGACCCGGAGCCTCCTTCACCGGCCACGACACCCTCACCACCACCCGCCATGGGCTCCGGGCCCGACCCAGGGCGCCGCCTCGGCGCCCCCCGCGCCGCGCCTCAATGCGCCGCGCGCGCCTCGGCCCGTTCGGCGCTGATCTTGTCGGCCTCCTTGCCATACAGCTCCTGGTAGTGGTCGAAGCCGTGGTCGAAATGCCCCACGCCCTGCGTCACCGACCGCACCTGCCCCGCCAGGTCCCCCAGCGCCGCGCCCGGCAGCAACGCACGGAACACGTCCCAGCCCTTGGCGCCGGGGTCGCGGTCGAAGCCCAGCACCTGCCCCTTCAGCGCCGAGACCACCGGCACCAGCGCGCCGGAAAAGACCGACGGCACATGGAAGCGCACCTCGTGATAGGGTTGCAGCAGCACCGGCACGCCCTGCGCCAGCGCCTCGGCCACCCCCGCGCGCCCGGCAATGCGGAACGCCATGTCGGAGCTGTCGACCGCGTGGTGCTGGCCGTCGGTCAGGGTCACCCGCACATCCACCACCGGAAAGCCCAGCGGCCCGCGCGCCGTCGCGTCCTCGGCCCCCGCGCCCACCGCGGGGATGTAGTTGCGCGGCACCGCGCCGCCCTTCACCACCTCGTCGAACACGAAGCCCGCGCCGCGCCCGTTCGGCTCGACCGTCAGCTTCACATCGGCGAACTGCCCGGCGCCGCCGGTCTGCTTGCGGTGGCGGTGATGCACCGAGGCCGCGCGCGTGATGGTCTCGCGATAGACCGGCGGCACCGGCTGCTCGACCGTCTCGACCCCGAACACGCCGGCCAGCGTCTCGCGCAGCCAGCGCAGGTGGATCGGCCCCTGCGTCTCGACCCGCTGGCCGCCGGTCTCGGGATCCTGGCTGACATGCAGTGCCCGGTCGTCGGCCGCGATCCGGCCCAGCGCGGTCGACAGCTTCACGTCGTCCCGCTCGTTCACCGGCGCAAGGATGCAGGCGATCTGCCCCGCGGGCGGCGCCGACCAGCCGGGCGGCGGCAGCACCGCGTCGCGCGTCATCAGCCCTACCCCCGGCAGATGGTCGGACTTCACCGCCGCGACCAGCCCGCCCGCCGGCACCTCGACCGCGGCGCCCGCCCGGTCGCTGCCGGCATCGACCAGCGAGCCGAGCGCATGGCCCCCCAGCATCGCC
>JAVVFE010000185.1:0-6407 GCA_032251175.1 Thermohalobaculum sp. | reverse complement strand
CGACGCTGCCGCGGTCGAGTGCGAGTGCCGCGATACGGTTCGCACAGCGTGCCGGGTCGCTGCGCGCTTCGCCGGGATCGAGCAGGACAAGCTCATAGCCGTCGGCATCCGCCCAACGGTCGATCATGAGCGATGCGGGCCGCGTCGCCACCCAGAGCGCGGGCGCATCGAGCGCGATGCGTCGCACAGGATGGGCCGGGTCGGGCTCATGCGCCAAAGGGGGGAGCAAGGCGCACTGCGTATCGGTGCGCTGCAGTTGGGCATACACGGCGAGCAAAGGGTGCGTTGGCTCGGGTGGTGACCCCAGGGGAAGCTCTGCATGTCGGTCGGCCATCACACCCTCTCGATGATCGTGGCCGCGCCCATGCCCGAGGCGACGCAGAGCGTGGCAAGGCCGGTGGCCTTGTCGGCGCGCTCCATCTCGTCGAGCAGCGTGCCGAGGATCATCGCCCCCGTGGCGCCCAGCGGGTGGCCCATGGCGATGGCGCCGCCGTTGACGTTGAGCCGGTCGTGATCGACGCCAAACGCCTGCATGAAGCGCAGCACGACGGCCGAGAACGCCTCGTTCACCTCGAACAGGTCGATGTCGCCGATGCTCATGCCCGCCTCGCGCAGGATCTTTTCGGTCGCCGGCACCGGGCCCGTCAGCATGATGGTGGGGTCGGTGCCGATCTTGGCGGTGGCGCGGATGCGCGCGCGCGGCTTCAGCCCCAGCCGCTCGCCCATCTCGGCTGAGCCCACCAGCACCGCGGCAGCACCATCGACGATGCCCGACGAGTTGCCGGCGTGGTGGACATGGTTCACCCGCTCGAGATGCGGATACTTCATCAGCGCCACCGCATCGAAGCCCGGCATGATCTCGCCCATGTCCTTGAACGAGGGCTTGAGCCCGCCCAGCGACTGCATGTCGGTGCTGGGGCGCATGTATTCGTCGCGCGCGAGGATCTCGATCCCGTTCACGTCGCGCACCGGCACGATTGACCGCGCGAAGCGCCCCTCCTCCCAGGCCGCCGCGGCGCGGCGCTGGCTCTCGACCGCGTAGAGGTCCACATCGTCGCGCGAGAAGCCGTATTCGGTGGCGATGATGTCGGCGGAAATCCCCTGCGGCACGAAATAGGTCTTCATCGCGAGGTAGGGGTCGACGCCGATCGCAAAGCCGTCCGAGCCCATCGGCACGCGGCCCATCATCTCGACCCCGCCGGCGACATAGAGCCCGCCCGCCCCCGCGCGGACCTGGTTGGCGGCGAGGTTCACCGCCTCGAGCCCCGAGGCGCAGAAGCGGTTGATGTGCAGGCCCGGCACGGATTCGGCCCAGCCGGCATAGAGCACGGCCGAGCGGGCGATCTCGCCGCCCTGCTCGCCCACCGGCGTGACGCAGCCCCAGATCACGTCCTCGACGAGCCGCGTGTCGAACCCGTTGCGGTCGCGGATCGCGTTCAGCATCTGCGCCGAGAGGCTGAGCGCGGTCACCTCGTGCAGGCTGCCGTCGCTCTTGCCGCGCCCGCGGGGCGAGCGCACGGCATCGAAGATGTAGGCGTCGGTCATGGTCGTCTCCTCAGCGGCCGGGCAGGGGATGCCCGGGCATCAGGTCGTAGGGATGCGTCCAGCCCGGCAGCGCCGCGATGCGCGCGGCCCAGGCGGTGACGGCGGGGTAATCGCCGGGCCAGTCGATCGGGTATTCCTCGGCGTAGAACATGTAGCCGGCGCAGGACAGGTCGGCGATGGTGGGGGTGGCGCCCACGATCCAGTCGCGCCCCTGCAGGTGCCGGTCGAGCACGCCGAGCGCGGTGCGTGCGCGGCCCTCGAGGAAGGCGATCACGTCCGCATTGCGCTTTTCGGGTTCCAGATAGGTCGTCATCCAGCGCCAGGTGGCGAGGTTCGCGGTCAGCTTGTGGTTGTCCCACAGCAGCCAGCGCAGCACCTCGCGCGCCTGCCCGGGCGCCGGGCGGAAGGTGCCCAGCACCTCGGCGAGATAGTCGAGGATCGCGCCCGACTGGGTCAGCACCTGGCCGCGGTGCTCGAGCACCGGCACCTCGCCCATCGGGTTCATCGCCCGGAAGGCGGGCTCGCGCGTGCCGCCCGCGAAAAAGTCGACCAGCACCGGCGCCCAGTCGGCGCCCGAGAGTTCGAGCATCAGGGCGACCTTGTAGGCGCTGCCCGACTGGGCGAAGCAGTGGAGGCGGTAGTCGGCCATCGTCGCGGTCTCCCCGGTGTGGTGGTGCCCGTCACGCGGTCCGCGGCGGGAAGTCGATCCAGCTTGGGCGATTCTGCCCCTCGGGCGCGAGTCACAACCTGTGCGGTCGTCTCGCCGGCTGTTCGCGCACCGGTCCGCCCAGGCAGGTGGGCGGGCGGCAGTCTCTCAGAACGCCTCGGCCGGCAGGTCCATCACCGGGTCGGCGCCGGTCTCGATCCGCGCGAGCCTGAGCCCGGTCTCGGGCAGCACGCGGCTCATGTAATAGCGCCCGGTCACGATCTTCGCCTCGTAGAAGGCGCGGTCGCCGCGCCCGTCCTGGATCGCGCGGTGCGCGGCCTTGGCCATCCGCGCCCATGCCAGCGCCATGCAGACGTGGCCGAACAGGTGCAGGAAATCGACCGACCCCGCCAGCGCGGCGTTGGGGTTCTTCATGCCCGCCTGCATGAAGAACATCGCCGCCTGCTGCAGGTCCTTCGACGCCTTCTTGAGCGGGTTGAGGAAATCCTTGGCCAGCGCGAGGTCGTCCTCGTTGTCGCGGATATAGCCCTTCACATATTCGAAGAAGGTCATGATCGGCTGCCCGCCCCTGAGCGCGAGCTTGCGCCCGACCAGGTCGAGCGCCTGCACGCCCGTCGTGCCCTCGTAGATCATCGCGATGCGGGCGTCGCGGACGAACTGCGAGACACCCGTCTCCTCGATATAGCCATGTCCGCCGAACACCTGCTGGGCGCTCACGGTCAGGCGAAAGCCTTCCTCGGTCAGGAAGCCCTTCACCACCGGCGTGAGCAGGGCCACCATGTCGGCGGCCTTGGCGCGCATCTTCGGGTCGGCGTGGCGCTTTTCGGCGTCGAGCAGCATGGTCACCCAACTGAGGAAGCCGATGCCGCCCTCGACGAACGCCTTCTGGTCCAGCAGCAGGCGGCGGATGTCGGGGTGCACGATCAGCGGGTCGGCGGGCTTCTCGGGCGCGGCCGTGCCGGTGACGGCGCGGCCCTGCACGCGCTCGCGGGCATAGGCTGCCGCCGCCTGATAGGCCGCGGACGCCTGGCTGAGGCCCTGCATGCCGACCAGCAGCCGCGCCTCGTTCATCATGGTGAACATGGCGCGCAGGCCCTTGCCTTCCTCGCCGATCATCCAGCCGGTGGCGCCGTCATAGTTCATCACGCAGGTCGAATTGCCGTGGATGCCCATCTTCTCCTCGACTTTGCCGCAGGCCAGCGCGTTGCGCGCGCCGAGGCTGCCGTCGGGGTTGACGAGGACCTTGGGCACGATGAACAGCGACAGGCCGCGCGTGCCCTCGGCCGCACCCGGCGTGCGGGCGAGGACCAGGTGGACGATGTTCGAGGCGAGATCGTGCTCGCCCGACGAGATGAAGATCTTCTGCCCGGTCACCTTCCACGCGCCGTCGCCCGCGGGCTCGGCCTTGGTGCGCACGAGGCCCAGATCGGTGCCGCATTGCGGCTCGGTCAGGTTCATCGTGCCGGTCCATTCGCCGGACACGAGCTTCGGCAGGTAGGTGCGCTTCTGGTCGTCCGAGCCATGGGTGTGGATCGCCGAATAGGCACCGTGCGTCAGGCCCGAATACATCATGAAGGCCATGTTGGCGGCCGACTGCATCGTGCCCACCGCCATGTTCAGGACCGAAGGGACGCCCTGCCCGCCATAGTCGGGGTCGCATTCCATCGACGGCCAGCCCCCCTCCACCAGCAGGTCCCAGGCAGCCTTGAAGCCCTCGGGCGTGCGCACGACGCCGTTCTCGAGCCGGCAGCCCTGCCGGTCGCCGACCGCGTTCAGGGGCGCCAGCACGTCGCGGGCGATCTTGCCGGCTTCCTCGAGGATCTGGCCGGTCATGTCCTCGGTCAGCTCGTCATAACCGGCGATCGCGGTTTCCTCGTGAACCTTCAGGACCTCGTGCAGGATGAAGCGGTAATCGTCGAGCGGCGGCGTGTAGGCGGGCATCGCGCATCCTCGTGGCCGGGGAACAGGGCGGAGAGCCGGGCCGCGCCCCGAGCATCGGGACCGCGCGGCCGGAACGTCGGGCGGGGCGCGCGCGCCTATTCGGCGGCGCGGTGGGTGGTGCTGCGCTCGGCCAGCATCTGGCGGATCAGGTCCATCTGCGCTTCAAGCTCGGCAATCGCGGTCGAAAGCTCGTCGCGCTTGGCGACGAGATCCGCGCGGTGCCGCCCGGCCGCCTGGAGCGTGGCCGAGAGCTGCGCCACCTGGCCGTCGCCGAGGCGGTAGAGTTCCAGCAGTTCGCGGATCTCGGCCAGCGAGAAGCCGAACCGCTTGCCGCGCAGGATCAGCTTGAGCCGCGCCCGGTCGCGGGGGGTATAGAAGCGGTTCTGCCCCTCGCGGATCGGGTTGAGCAGTTCCTTCTGCTCGTAGAAGCGCAGCGCGCGGGGCGTGACGTCGAAGGCGCGGCACATCTGGCCAATGGTCATGGTGTCGTCGGTCATGCGCGCCGCCTTTCGTGCCGTGCTGTGGGTGTCAGCACCATCGGCAAAGGTGACGTGCGCGTCAACCCCCAAATATGACTGGCACCTCACCATCCCGTGAGCGGCGCCGGGCATCGACACCAGGCCCTCCGATCCGCTATGGCCGGAATGGCACGCCGATGGGAGAGGACGATGGGCGAGGACGACGACGGCCGGCTGGGCGCCGCGATGCACGGGATGGCCGTGCCCGATCCGGGCAGCGGCGCGCTGATGGAGGGCCTGCCGTTCAGCCGCGAGATCGGCATGCGCCTGCACAGCGCCGGCGACGGCGTGGCGGTGCTGTCAGTGCCCTACGACACGCGGCTGGTGGGCGATCCGCAGACCGGGGTGATGCATGGCGGCGTGGTGACGGCGCTGCTCGACACCGCCTGCGGCGCGGCGGTGATGGCCGCACCGGTCAGGCTGCGCTCGACCGCGACGCTGGACCTGAGGATCGACTACATGCGCCCGGCGCAGCCCGGCAAGCGGGTGATGGCGCGGGCGGAATGCTACCGCATGACCCGGACCATCGGCTTTGCCCGGGCGGTCGCCTATCACGAGACGCCCGACGAGCCGATCGCCTCGGCCGCCGGCACCTTCATCCTGGACCGGCTGGAGCGCGAGGCCGACGATGAGTGAGCTTCCCGCCCATGCCCGCGCCGAGGCCGAGCGCGACGCGGCCCTTGCCCGGCTGGCCGGGACGGTCGCCTATGTGCGCCTGCTGGGCGTGCAGTTCGACCGGATGGGCGACGAGCTGACCGCGCGGCTGCCGTTTGCGCCGCAGCTGGTCGGCAACCCGTTCCTGCCCGCGATCCATGGCGGGGTGACGGGGTCGTTCCTCGAGATCACCGGCCTGATGCAACTGGCCTGGAGCGTGGTGCTGGGCGACCTGGAGCGCGGCGGCGAGGCGGCCGAGGCGGTGGCGCAGGGCGCCTTCGCGCCGATGCCCAAGACCATCGACATCACCATCGACTACCTGCGCCCGGGCCGTCCGCGCGAAAGCTTTGCCCGCGCCCGCATCCAGAAGGCCGGGCGGCGCGTGGCGCATGTGCATGTCGAGGCCTGGCAGGACGAACGCGCCCGCCCGATCGCGATGATGCGCGGCAACTTCCTGATGCCGAAGGGCTGAGGTGCCGCGTGCGTCGGGGGACGCCCGCGGCGGGCTCTGCCTCAGAGCGCTGCGCCCGAGGGCGTCGTGCCCGACAGCGAGAAGCCCGAATCGCCGATCGGCACGGGGTTATGGAACGATCCGTTCCCGTCGGACGGGGCGAAGTTGTTGCCGTCGGTGAAGCCGGCGACGTTGCCGCCGGCGTCGCGGCAGATCCCATTGGTGCAGGTCAGCGACGGCGCGGCGGCGGGTGCCTCGGGCTCGGTCCCGATCGCCGCCAGCACCGTTGCGATGCTCCCCGCCGAGGCCTGGAGGCTGGGCGCCAGAACCACCATGATCCCCAGCGCCAGCGTCGTCGCCCCGGCCGCCAGCGCAACCCATTCAATCGTCACGGCGCCGTCTTCGTCACGCACGAACTCGATAACACGCATCATCACACAAAATACCCCCTCTGCCGACCGCGGCCCCGGGACATCCGGGACGGTCCTGTGGCGCGCGGTCCGACGCCGCGCCGACATCCGAGGAATCGCGCCGGCTGCGGGCGCCGAGGCGTTCGGAAAAGGGCAATTTCGTGATTTAAAACAAAGGATTTAACGAATTTGATACGATCCGTCTCAAGGCAGGGCAGGCG
>JAVVFE010000184.1:0-6413 GCA_032251175.1 Thermohalobaculum sp. | reverse complement strand
CCGCGCTGTTGCGGACGGCTCGGGCCGACGGCGCCCGCCCACCGCGTGCGCGCAGCGCAGGCGACTGACCCTCAGGGCTGCGCCTCGGGCGCCTGCCGGTCCAGATCCGCGATCACCGCCTCGACATCGCCGTGGTGGCGCTCGAGCATCGCGCCGACGATCTCGCGCTGCGTCACCGCCAGCGAGACCCCCTCGACCACCAGGTCCGAGATCGCCACCCGCCCCGAGCGATCCGAGACGATCCACTCGACCGAGATCGCGATCTGGTCCAGCGGCCGGATTTCGGTGGCGACCATCACCCCCTTCGCGCCGGCGTCCCGCGCGCCGACATGATGCACATAGCGGCGCAGGTCCTCGACATCGCCCTCGAAGGCCCGGAAATACCCGGCATAGATCCGCGACAGATACCGCGCGAAGGCATCGACATAGGCGTCGCGCTGGGCTGCGCTCATCGCCCGCCAGTGTCGCCCGGCGGCGAATTGCGCAAGCTGGGGCAACGCGGTCTTCTCGCGCAGCACCGCATCGAGCGCCGCCGCCGTCTCGGCCCGCGGCCGGTTGGCGACGACAAGCTTCAGGATCGCATCGATTGTGGCCTCGACATGCAAGCCCGCCAGCGCCGGATCGAGCCCGGCCGCGCGGACCGCCACCGGCGCCCCGAGCACGGCCAGCCCCCCGACCACGACGGCGCGCCGGCTGATGCGGGTGTTGTGCCTTGCCATGATCGTGCGTCCTCGGGCCGATGCGGTCCTCGCCAGCCTTCTGGGGTGGCGCGGCATCGCCATCATGCCCTGCCGCGCGGCCCCGCGTCCAGCCAATGCCGGGCCAGTCGCCGCGCATCGACGGCGTCCGTGGCGCCTTGGGCGTCCTTCAGCAAGGCCCCGGCACATGCCCGCGCAGTTCTGCGACAGATTCACACCAGCCCGTGTCGGAGATGCGACAGAATGTGTCGCTCGGACAATGCCCCCTCACCGCGTCAGGCCCGAATACTCGGCGGGCGCGGCAGATGCGACTTGGCGCACGGGGGGTGCGCATGTTTAGCTGGCCGACAGACCCGGAATGAAGCAACAGGGTTGGGAGAGATCATGACCAGACTGATGATGACGGATCGCGAGTTGCACCCCATGGCCGGAGGCGTGGCCGAGCAGTTCCGCGCCGGCAAGCTCAATCGCCGCGAGTATCTCGCTACGATGGCGGGGCTTGGCGTTACCATGGCGGGCGCTGCCTCGCTCGGCGGCTTCGTGCTGCCTACGCCGGCCCAGGCCCAGACACCGAAGAAGGGCGGAACGCTGCGCATCGGCATGCCGGTCAAGGCGTTCAAGGACCCGCGCTCGTTCGACTGGTCCGAGCTTGGCAACGTCGCGCGCCAGTGCAACGACTACCTCGTGCGCTGGAAGCGTGACTTCACCTTCGAGGGGCGCATTCTCGAAAGCTGGGAAGTCTCGGACGATGCGCGGACCTACACGCTCAACATCCGCAAGGGGCTGAAGTGGTCGAACGGCGACGAAATGAATGCCGACGACATCATCCACAACTTTACCCGCTGGTGCGACGGCACGGCCGAGGGCAACTCGGTTGCCGCCCGCATGGGTACGCTGATCGACCAGGAAACCAAGAAGGCCCGCGCGGATGCCTTCGAGCGTGTCGATGATCACACGGTCAAGCTGCACCTGCTCGAACCCGATATCGCGATCATCGCGAATGCCACCGACTATCCGATGCTGGTGATGCACCGGTCCTATGAGGGAACGACCGACCCAATGGAGGCGATGAAGGTCTATCTGGGCCCCTGCCGCCTCGTCGAATACGAGACCAGCGTGCGCGCCGTCGTCGAGCGTGACGACGAGCATCCTGGCGTCAGCGGCTACCATCTCGACCGCGTCGAGTTCCTCGACCTCGGGACCGACCCGACGACCTCGATCGCGGCACTCGAGGCCGGCGACATCGACACTGTCTACGAAAGCCAGGCCGACAGCCTTCCGCAGCTTGAGTCGATCGGGATGCAGATCTCGGACATCTCGACGGGCTCGACCATCGTGATCCGCATGAACGTCGCCAACCCGCCCTATGACGACCAGAGGGTGCGCCAGGCGATCCAGGCGTCCGTGGACAACGAGATCGTCCTCCAACTCGGGCTCAACGGCTCGGGCTCGGTCGCGGCGAACCACCATGTCGGCCCGATGCATGCCGAATATGCCGATATCGGCCCGCATGTCCGCAACGTCGAGAAGGCCAAGAAGCTCCTCACCGAAGCCGGCCACATGGACACCGAGTTCGAGATCATCTCGATCGACGACGACTGGCGGCGCAACACCACCGATGCGGTTGCCGCGCAGATGCGCGACGCCGGACTGAAGGTGAAGCGGACAGTCATCCCGGGCTCGACCTTCTGGAACGACTGGACGAAGTATCCCTTCTCGTCCACCAACTGGAACGGCCGGCCCCTGGGCGTGCAGGTGCTCAACCTTGCCTATCGCACCGGCGCGGCCTGGAACGAGACGGCCTGGTCGAACCCCGAGTTCGACAGCCTGATGGACCAGGCGCTGGCCACCCCGGACGCCGACAAGCGACGCGAGCTGATGGTCAAGATCGAGACGCTGCTGCGCGACTCGGGCATCATCATCCAGCCCTACTGGCGCAAGATCTACCGCGCCTACCGCGAAGGCGTGATGGGCATCGACATGCATCAGGCCTTCGAGATGCAGTTCGACCTTGCCTGGCTCGACAGCTGAGGATCGCAAGGGGCAGCCTTCGGGCTGCCCCTCCTTTTCCCGAATCCGGCGCCGCTGGCACGCTCACCGCACGTCGAGGGGCGCCTGACCGTGCGTCGGGGCCGACGACAGGGGTATTCTCATGCTGATGTTCATCCTGCGCCGCATAGGCGCGATGCTGGCGACGATGGTCGCGCTCACGCTGATCGTCTTCTATCTGATCACGCTGCCCGGCAATCTCGAGAAGCTCGCCAAGACCGAAGGCGAAATGCGCATGACCGATGCCGAGGTCGAACGCTGGCTCGAGAGGGAGGGCTTCAACCGCCCCTTCTTGATCCAGTATGGCGAGTGGATCGGCAACACCGTTCAGGGCGACATGGGCTGGAGCCGCGTGTTCCGCAAGCCCGTGTCCGAGGTCATCGGCGAACGGCTGGGCTATACCGGCATTCTGATGTTCTGGGTGATGATGGTGATGGTGCCGGGCGCGCTGCTGATCGGCGTGCTGGCGGGCATGAAGGAGGGGTCCCCGCTCGATCGAACCCTCACCGTGGGCTCGGTCGCCTCGACTTCCGCGCCCGAATACGTCACCGGCATCATCTTCACGGTGATCTTCGCCAGCGCGCTGGGATGGTTCAAGGGCGTGGCCTCGACCCGCACGATCACCTTCGAGAACTTCACCCTGCCGGTGATGACCATGGCGATCTACGGCATGGGCTATATCGCGCGCATGACCCGCGCCTCGATGGCCGAGGTGATGACCTCGCAATACATCCGCACGGCGCGACTCAAGGGACTGAATTTCCGCACCGTGGTGCTCAAGCACGCGCTCAGGAACGCGCTGATCGCGCCATTCACGGTCATCATGCTCCAGTTCCCGTGGCTGCTGACCGGCGTCGTCATCGTCGAGACGATGTTCAACTACAAGGGGTTCGGCTTCACCCTGATCGAGGCGGCGGGGAACAACGACATCAACCTGCTGCTTGCGATCTCGTGGGTCGCGGTGATCGTGGTGCTGGCGACGCAACTGATCTCGGACATCGGATACGCCTATCTCAACCCGCGCATCCGCGTGAGCTGACCGCAGGCAAGGGGGAGACGCCCAATGGTCGAGACCATCGGCACGACCGAGATCATCATCCAGTCGATCCTGCGGTTCTGGCCCAGCTGGGTCGCCCTGGTGCTGACGCTGGCTGCGGGCTACCTGGTGCGCGAGCGGCTCGGCATGTTCGGCCGGCTCTACGACTCGCGGATCGGCATGGTGGGGCTTGGTCTCGTGCTGTTCTGGGTGTTCACGGCAATCTTCGCCGACCAGATCGCCGTGATGGGGCCGCTCGACCAGTCGTTCACACTCGGCATGAAGAAGGCTGTTCCGGGCACGATTGACGCGGAAAACGACGTGGTGTTCCTGTGGGGCGGCGACAACCTCGCGCGCGACATCTTCAGCCGCATCGTGCATGGCAGCTCGATCGTGCTGGTGATCGCCCCCGCGGCCACGCTGATCGCCTACATGGTGGGCTCCACCCTGGGCCTGCCGGCGGGCTATTACACCGGCTGGATCGACACGGTCATGTCGTTCCTTGCGAACCTTGTGCTCGCCTTCCCGGTGATCCTGCTGTTCTATCTGCTGGTGACGCCCGAGGTGAACCGCCCCGTGCCGGTCGATCTGGGCATCGTCACGCTGCCCTGGTCGATCCCGATCGGCATGGCGGCCTTCTTCTTCATCTTCCCGATCCTGTTCCTGTCGCTGATGTGGTTCACGAAGTTCGAGAAGAACCGCGGCCGCCTTGCGCTCTATCTGGGTGTGACAGTGGGGGTCGGGCTCTGGCTCTATTCGGGGTTGGTGTTCAACGCCGATCCGCTCGGGCTCGTCGGCATGGCGCCGAACGAGCTGAACATTTTCGCGGCCGTCATCCTCGGCTCGAGCCCGGGCGTGTTCCGCATCGTCCGCGGCCTGACCATGGACATCAAGACGCGCGACTATGTGGCCGCGGCCCAGACCCGAGGCGAGCGGCCCTGGTACATCATGCTGTGGGAGATCCTGCCCAACGCCCGTGGCCCCCTGATCGTCGATTTCTGCCTGCGCATCGGCTACACCACGATCCTTCTGGGCACGCTGGGGTTCTTCGGCCTCGGGCTGCAACCCGAGAGCGCCGACTGGGGGTCGATGATCAACCACGGCCGCAGCTTCGTGCGCCTGGCCGAGACCGCGCACATGTCGCTGTTCCCCGCCATCGCGCTGATGAGCCTGGTGCTCGGCCTGAACCTGCTGGCCGACGGGCTGCGCGAAGAATCGCTCAAGGATTGAGGAGGATCAGATGACCGAACCCATCCTTGAAATCGAGGACCTCAACATCTCGTTCTACACCCGGGCGGGCGAGATCCCGGCAGTGATGGACTTCTCGATGACCGTGATGCCGGGCGAGACCATGGGCCTCGTGGGCGAATCCGGCTGCGGCAAATCCACCGTCTCGCTGGGGATCATGCGCTATCTCGGCAAGAACGGACGGATCAAGTCGGGCAGGATCAGGTTCAAGGGCCGCGACATGGCCACCATGTCCGAGGAGGAGCTGCGCAACCTCCGCGGCTCGGCCATCTCGATGGTGTATCAGGAGCCGATGGCCTCGCTGAACCCGGCGATGAAGATCGGCCGCCAGTTGACCGAGGTGCTGACCGTCCACGAAGGCATCGCCGAGGCCGAAGCCGCCCGCCGCGCGGCCGAGATGCTGGATGCCGTGCGCCTGCCCGACCCCGACCGCATCATGGGCGCCTATCCGCACCAGCTTTCGGGCGGGCAGCAGCAGCGCGTGGTGATCTCGATGGCGCTGCTGTCGCGCCCGGCGCTGCTGCTGCTGGACGAACCCACCACCGCTCTCGACGTGACGGTCGAGGCCGGCATCGTCGATCTGATCAAGGACCTCGCCCGCGAGATGGGCACGTCGATGATCTTCGTGAGCCACAATCTCGGCCTGATCCTGGAAACCTGCGACCGCATCACCGTGATGTATTCCGGCGAGGCGGTCGAGGAAGGCGATATCGAGACCGTGTTCAACCGGATGCGCCACCCCTACACGCAGGGGCTGCTGCGCTCGATCCCGGTGCCGGGGGCGGACAAGTATGCCCGCCCGCTGGTCGCGATCCCCGGCCAGTTGCCGCTGCCGCACGAGCGCCCCAGGGGCTGCAATTTCGGCCCACGCTGCACGCATTTCGCCGATGGGCTGTGCAACGCCGCCGAGATCCCGATGGCGCATGTCGGCGACCCCGGCCTGCGCCACCGCTCGCGCTGCGTCCGAATCGACGCGATCGACTGGGCCGCGCCGATCGACGCGGGCGAGGTGGCCGAGGCGATCGTGCCGGGCGACGTGGTCCTGAAGGTCGATCACCTCAAGAAGCACTATGCGGTCTCGTCCGGCATGTTCGGCGGCGGTGATACCCGCACCGTGAAGGCCAACGAGGACGTGACCTTCGACGCCCGCGAGGCCGAGACGGTCGCCATCGTCGGCGAATCCGGCTGTGGCAAGTCGACCTTCGCCAAGGTGCTGATGGGGCTCGAGACCGCCACCTCGGGCGAGATCCGGCTGGGCAATCTCGAGCTTGGCCAGATCCCGGTCGAGAAACGCGGCGCGCGCACCGTCAGCCAGGTGCAGATGGTGTTCCAGAACCCGTTCGACACGCTGAACCCGTCGATGACCGTGGGCGACCAGATCG
>JAVVFE010000183.1:0-6435 GCA_032251175.1 Thermohalobaculum sp. | reverse complement strand
GATCCGCACGCAGCCCGACACCGACCTTGCGCCGGCCGTGGCCACGGCCCTCGCGGCGGCCGGCTGGCACGCCCGCGTGCTGGAGGCGTCCGCGCCGGTCGAGGCGGACGAGACCGCGATCCTGTGCCCCGCCGACGCGGATGGCGGCACCGATCCCCGGATCGAGATCTGCCGCCGGCTGCTGGGCGCTGCAACCCCGCCCCGCGCGCTCTGGCTCGTCACCCGCGATGGGCGGCCCGCCGACCGGCCGGGGTTGCCCGGGCGGGCGCGGCGGCCGGGGGATGCGGCGCTCTGGGGGCTCGGCCGGGTGCTCGCGAACGAGCATCCCGGCTGCATGATCCGGCAGGTCGACCTCGATGGCGGGCTTGCGCCCGATGTCGCAGCACCCGCGCTGGCCGCGCTGATCGCGACCCCGGGCGAGGAGCGCGAACTGGTGCTCGATGCCCATGGCCTCGCAGCCCCGCGGATCGCGGCGCTGCCCGATCCTGCGCGCGCCGCGTTCGACCTGCGCGCGGGCGGGTGTGCGGGCCGGCGGCTGGCGATGGGGCGCGACGGGGCGCTCGATACCCTGCACTGGGCGCCCTGCCCGCGCCGCGCGCCGGGGCCGGGCGAGATCGAGATCGCCGTCGCCGCCACCGGGCTCAACTTCCGCGACCTGATGTGGGCGCAACGCCTGCTGCCGCCCGAGGCGCTGGAGGACGGCTTTGCCGGTGCCACGCTGGGGATGGAATGCGCGGGCACGGTCGCGCGGGCGGGCGCGGGCACGGTGCTGACCCCGGGCACCCGGGTGGTGGCCTTCGCGCCGTCGGCCTTCGCCAGCCATGTGACGATCCCCGAGGCGCTGGCCGCGCCGCTGCCTGGGGGCGTGTCGCTCGAGGCGGCAGCGGCGCTGCCGGCGATCTTCCTCACCGCGCAATACGGCCTGATCGAGCTTGCCCGCCTCGCCCCGGGCGAGAGCGTGCTGATCCACGGCGCCGCGGGCGGCGTGGGCTACGCCGCGATCCAGATCGCGCGCGCGGCCGGTGCGCGGGTCATCGCCACCGCCGGGCAGGCGTGGAAGCGCCGGCTGGTGGCGCTGCTGGGCGCCGAGGCGGTGTTCGACAGCCGCAGCCTGGGCTTTGCCGACCAGGTGCGCGCGGCGACCGACGGGCGGGGGGTGGATGTCGTGCTCAACCCCCTTGCGGGCGAGGCGATGGCACGCTCGGTCGAGTGCCTCGCGCCGTTCGGGCGCTTCGTCGAACTCGGCAAGCAGGACTTCATCGCCAACACCCGGCTCGGCCTGCGCCCGTTCCGGCAAAATCTCAGCTATTTCGGCGTCGATGCGGACCAATTGGTGCGCGCACGGCCGGATCTGGCCCGGCGGGTCTTTGCCGACGTGGTCGCGGGCCTCGCCGAGGGCCGCCTCACGCCGCCGCCGGTGCAGGTGTTTGGCCCCGGCGAGGCGGTCGAGGCGTTCCGCCTGATGCAGCGTTCGGACCATGTCGGCAAGATCGTGATCCGCCCCGAGGCGCCTGCCGCGGCCCGGCGCGAGGGCGCCGCCGCCACGCCCGTGCCGCTGGGGTCGGGCGGCTGGCTGATCGTCGGCGGCCTGGGCGGGTTCGGGCTCGCCACCGCCGAATGGCTGGCGCGCCAGGGCGTCAGGCGGCTGTGGCTGACCGGCCGGCGCGGCGTGGCGCAGGCGGGTGCCGAGGGTGCGCTGGCCGCCATCGCGCGGCTGGGCGCCCGGGCCGAGGCGCTGGCGGTCGACGCCACCGACCGCGAGGCGATGGAGATGCTGATCGCCCGCATCGGGGCCGAAGGCGTGGCGCTCGAGGGGGTGATCCACGCGGCCATGGTGCTCGACGATGCGCCGTTCGCGGCGCTCGACCCCGCCCGGGTCGCGCGGGTGATGCGGCCCAAGGTCGAGGGCGCACGGCTGCTCGACCGGCTGACCCGGCCGCTCGCGCCGCGGCACGTCGTGCTGTTCTCGTCGGTCGCCACGGCGTTCGGCAATCCCGGCCAGGCGGCCTATGTCGCGGCCAATGCCGCGCTCGAGGCGATCGCGGCGAACCGGCGGGCCGAGGGGCTGCCCGGGCTTGCGATCGGCTGGGGGCCGATCGCCGATCATGGCTATCTGAGCCGGGCCGAGGCGGTGCGCGCGGTCATCGAGCGCCGGCTCGGGGGAGCGATGATGACGGCGGCCGAGGCGCTCGACGGCTTCGGCGCGCTGCTGGCCGACCCGGCAGCAGGGCCGGTGATCCGGTATGCGCCGATCCGCTGGTCGAGCCTTGCCAGCGATCTGCCGCTGATCGCAACGCCGCTGTTCGAGCGGGTCGAACGGGCCCGATCCGCGACCGCGGCGGCCGCGCCCGGGGACCTCGCGGCCGAGCTTGCCGGGCTCGACGATACTGCTGCGCGGGCGCGGCTGGTCGCGGTGCTGGCGGCCGAATGCGTCCGCATCCTGCGCCAGCCGGCAGCATCGATCGACCCGCACCGCCCGCTTGCGAGCCTTGGATTTGACAGCCTGATGGCGGTCGACCTCAAGCTCTCGGCCGAGGAAACACTGGGGCTGCCCCTGCCGCTGACCACGCTGGGCGACGAGGCGAGCCTCGCCGACCTGGCCGGCCGCGCGCTGGCGCAGCTTCGCGCGGCAGCGGCCGGGAATGCGGCCGGGAATGCGGCTGGCGCCGACCACACCACGGACGCCACGCTCCAGCGCCTGCGCGCGCAGCACGGCGATGCCGACCTGACCGAGGCCGCGATTGCCGAGGTCGCGGCCCGCGCCCGCCGTGTCGGGGGGGTGCAGTGAGCGAGGCGCGCGCAGCGATGATCGGCACGTTGCGCGCGGCGCATCGCGGTCGCACACAGGCGCTGGCCACCGCGCCCGAGACCCCGCCGCACGCCGCGCCGCCACCGCCCGAAAGCTTCGATTTCAGCCGCCTGCCACGCTACGAGGCGCTGCGGATGCAGCGCGCCGCCGCCGATCTTCTGAGCATAGCCCCCCCTTTCTTCCGGCTGCATGACGGCCCTCCGGCGGCCGAGCAGTCGATCGACGGGGCGTTGCGGCTCAATTTCGCCGCCTATGACTATCTCGGCCTGAACGGCCACCCCGAGGTGATCGCCGCCGCGACCGAGGCGATGGCCCGCCACGGCGTCTCGGCCGGGGCGAGCCGGCTGGTCGGCGGCGAGCGCGCGGTGCATCGCGCGCTGGAGGCGGCGCTGGCGGAGGTCTACGACGCCGAGGCGGCGCTCGCCTTCGTTTCGGGGCACGCGACCAATGTGAGCGTGATCGCGACGCTGCTCGACCGCGCGGACCTGATCCTGACCGACCAGTTCGCGCACAACTCGATCACCGAAGGCGCGCGGCTCTCGGGTGCGCGTCGGCTGGTGTTCCCGCACAACGATCTCGACTGGCTCGAGGCGCGGCTGGCCGACCTGCGGGGCGAGGCCCGCCATGTGCTGATCGCGGTCGAGGGGCTGTATTCGATGGACGGCGACAGCCCCGATCTCGCCCGGCTGATCGAGATCAAGACCCGGCACAACGCCTGGCTGATGGTCGACGAAGCGCACGCCCTGGGTGTGCTGGGCGCGACCGGGCGCGGCATCGCCGAGGCGCAGGGCATCGACCCCCGCGCGGTCGAGATCTGGATGGGCACGCTCTCGAAGACGCTGGGCGCCTGCGGCGGCTATGTCGCAGGGTCCCGGACCCTGATCGACCTGCTGCGTTTCAGCGCGCCCGGCTTCGTCTACTCGGTCGGTCTCGCGGCCCCCATCGCGGCGGCAGCGACCGCGGCGCTGGGGATCATGCGGCGCGAGCCCGACCGGGTGGCGCGGGTGCAGGCCAATGGCGCGCGGTTCCGTGCCGCGGCCCGGGCGGCGGGGCTCGACACCGGGTTGGGCCAGGGCACCGCGGTGGCCCCCGTCATCATCGGCCATTCGGCTCGCGCGGCGCTGGTGTCGCATCTGCTGTGCGAGGCCGGCATCAGCGCCTTCCCGATCATCCACCCGGCGGTGCCCGAACGACAGGCCCGGCTGCGGTTCTTCCTCACCGCGCGCCACACGGCCGAGCAGATCGAGCGGACGGTGGCGACGCTGGCGCACCTGATCGCCGAGGCGGATGCCCGCCTCGCGGCGCTGGGCGGGTAGGCGGATGGCGGGGGGGCCGGCCGCGCGCGGCGCGCGCACGGGGTCAGGGCATGTCGTCGGGGTCGATCTCGGCCCGGAAGGCGCGGATCGCGCGGTCGGACAGCGCCGGTGGCAGCCGGTTGCCGAGCCAGATCAGTGCCGCCAGCCCGCGCGGAAAGGTGATCAGCGCCTCGCCGCGGCCCAGCCCCCGGCGGATGATCCGCGCGGCGCGGTCGGGCGGCATCTCGAACGGCCTGAAGCCGCGGTGGCGGCCGGCCATCGGCGTCGTTACGAAGCCGGGCGAGATCACCGTGACGCCCACCCCGTGCGGCGCCAGCGCGCCCCGCAGGCTGGTGCCCCAGGCGCGCAGCGCCGCCTTGGTCGCGGAATATGCCGGCATGTCGGGCAGCGGCCTGAGGCCCGCGAGCGACCCCATCAGCGCGATGCGCCCACGCCCGCGCACCACCATCGCGGGCAACAGCGGCTCGACGGTCGCGACCGCGCCCATCAGGTTGACCTCGACCAGCCGGCGCATCGTGCCCGGCGCCTCGAACGCCGCCCCCGGGCCGCGGCCGGCCGAAATGCCGGCATTGGCGACCACCAGATCCACCGGGTGGCGCGCATCGAACGCCGCGAGCCGGGCCGCGAGCCCGTCCGCGTCCCGCAGGTCCAGCTCGGCGGTCTCGACCGCCGCGCCGCGTGCGCGCGCGATATCCGCCGCGGCCGCGAGCCGGTCAGGGTCGCGCCCGGCCAGCAGCATCGCGACCCCCGGTGCCGCAAGCTCGGCGGCGAGCGCCCGGCCGATCCCGCCAGAGGCGCCGGTCAGCACCACGCCCGACCAAGGCGCGGTCATCGCGCCCATCGCGCCGCGCCTGCCGGGCGCCCGGCGGATCGCGCCCGGCCCTGCCCGCCGCCGTGTCTGCACCCCATCGCGATCCCCTCTCGCAGCCGCAACGCCCGGAGCATAGACCGCAGATGACGCCGCCGCAGCCCCTTCGCGCGCCGCAGCCGGCGGCCGTCCTGCCGCACCCGCGGCGCGATGCCGCGCGGCTGCGTCTGGTCACCGAGACCGGTGCATCCCGCCCGACCGTGCTGATGCTGCAGGGCCCGGCCTCGCCGTTCTGGTCGGTGCTGGGCGAGCAGTTCGCCGCCGCCGGGGCACGCGTCCTGCACGTCAATTTCTCGCTCGGCGATTGGCTGTTCTGGCGCGGCCCGGGCAAGGCGCTGTCCTACCGCGGCAGCCTCGCGACGTGGGAGGACTGGCTCACGGCGCTGGTGGCGCGCGAGGGGGTGAGCGACATCCTCTATTTCGCCGACCGGCTGCCCTATCACATCGGCGCCCAGCGGCTGGCGACACGGCGCCAGGGCCTGCGGGTCTGGGCCGTCGAGAACGGCTATCTCAGGCCCGACTGGCTGACGCTCGAGCCCTTTGCCATGGGGCGGCATTCGCGGTTCACCCGCGACCCCGAGACGCTGCGATGGCTTGCCGACGCGCTGGCCGAGGAGGTTCCCGAGCCCCCCGCCCTCGGGCCCGCCTACGGTCATCCCTTCGCCCGCGAGGCCGCCTGCGAGGTGATCTTCAACCTCGCCCAGGTGTTCGGCCGCGCGGTTTTCCCACGCTATGTCAGCGACAAGGCGGTCTGGCCGCTGGCCGAGTATCTGGGCTGGGTGCCGCGTCTATGGCGCGGCAGGGGCGAGCGCCGGCTGGCCAAGCGCGTCGAGCGAGCCTGCGTGAACGGGCCTGCGCCGTTCGCCGTCGTGGCGTTGCAGATGGAGACCGACTACCAGATCCGGGCATCGAGCGATTACCGCACCCAGCGCGACATGCTGGCCGAGGTGATCGCCTCGTTCGCACGGCACGCGCCCGGCGAGATGCGGCTGATCGTCAAGCTTCATCCGTTCGATTCCGGGCTGATCGACTGGCGCAGGCTGGCCGCGCGGCTGGCGGTGCGGCACGGCGTGGCCGGGCGCGTGGCCGTCATCCGCGGCGGCAATTTTGCGGCAATGATGCGCGCGGCGCGGGGGATCGTAACGGTCAACTCGACCAGCGGCGTCAGTGCGCTGGCGCTGGGCTGCCCGGTCAGGGTGCTGGGCGATGCCGTCTACGACCTGCCGGGCCTGACGCACCAGGGCCCGCTCGATACCTTCTGGACCGCGCCCGAGCGCCCCGATGCCGCGCTGTTCGCGGCCTGGGCGCGGGCCGTGGCAGGGACGATCCAGGTGCGTGGCTCGCTGTTCAACCCGGCAGGCCAGCGCGACGCTGCGGCCGAGATCGTGCGCCGCGTTTGCGCCCCCGAGCGCTACTGGCAGCTGTGGCGCGATGGCCCGCGG
>JAVVFE010000182.1:0-6458 GCA_032251175.1 Thermohalobaculum sp. | reverse complement strand
TCGTCGCCGGGGCAGCGGGGGCGGGGGAGGGAGGACAGGTCCTGCATCGCGACCCCTCAGCGGATCGGGTGGTGGACGGTGACGAGCTTGGTGCCGTCGGGGAAGGTGGCCTCGACCTGCACCTCGGGGATCATCTCGGCCACGCCCTCCATCACCTGCGCGCGGGTGACGACATGGGCGCCGGCCGACATGAGATCCGCCACGGCGCGGCCGTCGCGCGCGCCCTCGACCACGAAGTCGGTGATCAGGGCGATGGCCTCGGGGTGGTTGAGCCGGACGCCGCGGGCGAGGCGGCGGCGGGCGACCTCGGCAGCCATCGAGACCAGGAGCTTGTCCTTCTCGCGGGGGGTGAGCATCATCGGCGCGGCCTCCTCACATCGTCCAGACCCGGGGCAGCGGGTGGTCGCGGAACCCGCTCAGGAACCGCTTGAGGGCGGACCGTAGGCGCGCGCCGTCGGGTGCTGCAAGCCTGATCGACAGCGTTCCGCGCAGAAGCGAGGCACCTGCACAATCGGTAGGCAGAAGCGCGCGGGCGATGGCGAGTTTCTGCTCAGCATCGGGCCCGGCATAAAGCACGGTGGCGATGGCGCGCAGTCCCGCCAGCACCGCGGGGCGCGCCGCGATTTCGGCCACGGGGCCGCAGAGTCGCGTGGCCTCGGCCCGAATCAGGCGGCCCTCGCGGCGGATCTCCCAGCGGTCGGTGAACCGGGCGCGGGCCACCGTCTCGCCCATCGCGGCGCGGCCGAGGACCAGGGGCTCGACGATCAGCAGCCGGGCGTCGGCGGCCATCTCGACCGTCAGGCGGCGGGCGAGGGACGCGCCGTCGAACAGGATCGTCTCCTGCGCCAGCCAGTCGAGCCGGGCGCCGGGGCCGAGGGTGAGGGCGGTCTCGACCCGCCCGGTCTCGCCCGGCTGGGCGCGGTAGGCGCGCTCGGCGGTCTGCGTGGCGAGCACGAGATGGGCCCCTGCCCCGGCCTCGGCCTGCCAGGCGAAGCGGTCGCCGCCGGTGATGCCGCCCGCGGTGTTGATGAGGACGGCGGTGGGCGCGGCCTCGCCCTGCGGCATCAGGCACCGGGCCGAGCCCTGCTGGTAGAGATGGGCAAGGCGGGTGGTCCCGTTCTCGGTGCGGACGCCGATCTCGACCCGCCCCTGCGCCCGCGGCTGGCGCGGGGCCGCGGGCGCGGCGGCAGAAGGTGCCGCGATCGCGGGCGCGCGCGTCGGGAGAGGCAGGGTCGGGGAAGGCAGGGTCGGGGAAGGCGCCGTCATCGTCGGTCTGTCCTTTCGTGCCGCGGCGGGGAACGGCCGGGCCTTGCCCTCCGGGGCATGCAAGGGGCGTGCCGCGGCAGGGCGCGGGGCGGCGGCGCGCGCTTGGCCGTTGATGCGCCGCGCCGGCCGGCCTAAAGACGGGCGGGCGGCGGCAGGGAGTGCGCGGGCATGGCGGTTCTGGTCACGGGCGGCGCGGGCTATATCGGCAGCCACATGGTGCTGGCGCTGCGCGACCGCGGCGAGGCGGTGGTGGTGCTCGACACGCTGGCGACCGGGCGGCGCGAGGCGGTGCCGGGCGATGTGCCGCTGGTGGTGGGCGACGTGGCCGACCGGGCGGGCATCGAGGCGCTGATCGCGCGCCACGGGGTCACGGCGATCGCGCATTTCGCGGGCTCGATCGTGGTGCCCGAGTCGGTCGTCGACCCGCTGGGCTATTACCGCAACAACACGGTCGGCTCGCACGCGCTGATCTCGGCCGCGGTGGCGGCAGGGGTGGCGGCGTTCATCTTCTCGTCGACCGCGGCGGTCTATGGCGCGGGCGAGGGGCGGCCGATCGCCGAGACCGCGCCGGCCGCGCCGGTCAACCCCTATGGCTGGTCGAAGTTGATGACCGAGGTGATGCTGCGCGACGCCGGCGCCGCCCATGGCCTGCGCCACGCCGCCCTGCGCTATTTCAACGTCGCCGGCGCCGACCCTGCCGGGCGGGCCGGGCAGGCGACGCCCAAGGCGACACACCTGATCAAGGTGGCCTGCGAGGCGGCGGTGGGGGCGCGCGCCGGGGTCGCGATCTTCGGCACCGATTATCCCACGCCCGACGGCACCTGCATCCGCGACTACATCCATGTGAGCGACCTGATCGGCGCGCATCTGCTGGCGCTGGACCATCTGCGCGGCGGCGGCGAGAGCCTGACGCTGAACTGCGGCTATGGCCGGGGGTTTTCGGTGCGCGAGGTGCTGGCCGCGGTCGGGCGCGCGGCGGGGCGGCAGCTCGGCGTGCGCGAGGCGCCGCGGCGGGCGGGCGACCCGGCGGCGCTGGTGGCCGATGCCGGGCTGATCCGCGCCCGGCTGGGCTGGCGCCCGGCGCATGACGACCTGGACGAGATCGTCCGCCACGCGCTGGCCTGGGAGCGGCGGATGCAGGCGGCCTGAGCCCGCCGGTTTACCGGCGCGAAACGGTTGGTGCGCTAGGCAGGGGCGAGCGAAGCCGTCAGCCGCACAGGGCGCCCGATGCCGAACCCCGAGATCGCCCGCCTCCCGCAACCACCGCGCCGGCCGCGCACGGACGCGGGGGTGCTGGCGCGCGGCGGGCTGGCAGGGGCGGCGCTGGTCGTGGCGCTGGTGGCGGGGCCGCAGGCGGTGGCGGGCGAGGGCTTGGTGGCGGCGCTGGCGCTGGCGCTGGCAGGGCTGCTGCTGGGGATCGCGGCGCGCGTGGCGGTGCTGCCCGGGGCCGGGCTTCGGGCGGCGGCGGGAACGGCGCTTGGCGGGGCGGCGGGGGCCGTTCAGGCCGGCGGGGTCCAGAGCGGGGCACGTCACGCCGGCGCCCTCCCGACCGGCGCGCCGCATTGCGCCGACAGCGGGCAACTGCCGGCAGCGGCCTATCTGGGCGGGGTGGCGCTGTATGATCCGGTCACCGGACTGCCGACCCGGCGCAAGCTGGCCGAGCATGTCGCGGCGCTGCGGCTGCACAGCGAGACCGCGGCGCAGGCGATGGCGCTGCTGCATCTCGACCTCGACGGCTTCCGGGCGGTGAACGACACCTATGGGCGCGAGGTCGCCGACCGCTTCCTGGGCCATGTCGCCGACACGCTGCGCAGCGCCTGCGGCGCGCGCGACATCGCCATCCGCAGCGGCGCGGACGACTTCATGCTGCTGATCGTCGGCCGCGCCGAGGTCGAGGAGGTGCTGGACCTGGCGCAATCGGTGCAGGGCCTGATCTCGGGCCGCACGGCAGTCGAGGGGCACATGCTGCGGGTGACCGCCTGCGTCGGCGTCGCGCTGGACGCGGCCGAGGCACCGGTGACCGAGCTGATGACCAAGGCCGAGCGGGCGCTGGGCGAGGCGGCGCGGCTGGGGCGGGGGCGGCTGTCGCTCTACACCGACGACCTGGGCGACCGGCTGCGGCGCCGGCGCGAGACCGCCGAGGATCTGCGCCGCGCCCTGGCGGCCGACGAGATCGAGCCGTTCTTCCAGCCGCAGATCGACGCCGCCACCGGCACGATCACCGGGGTCGAGGCGCTGGTGCGCTGGCGCCATCCCGAGCGCGGCGTGCTGGCGCCCTGGCAGTTCCTCGAGATCGCCGCCGAGACCGGCCTGTCGGAGGCGATCAGCGCGGTGATGCGGGCCAAGTCGTTCCGCCAGCTCGCGCAGTGGAAGGCCCGCGGTCTGCCGGTGCCGCGCGTGGGGATCAACTTCACCGCCAGCGAGCTGCGGGCCGAGGGGTTCGTCGACACCCTGCTGTTCGACGCCGACCGGGCAGGTCTGGCGCCCGGCGACATTTCGGTGGAGCTGCTGGAATCGGCGATGATCGAGCGCCAGGACGATCCGGTGATCGCGGTGCTGGCGCATCTGTCGGAGGCGGGATTCCGGGTCGAGCTGGACGATTTCGGGACCGGGCACGCCTCGATCTCGAACCTGCACCGGATCCATGTCGACGGCATCAAGATCGACCGCAGCTTCGTGATGAAGCTGGACGAGCGGCCGGAGCAGCAGAAGCTGACCGGCGCGATGCTGAGCCTCGCCGCGGCGCTGGGCATCGATTCGATCGCCGAAGGGGTCGAGACCGACGCCGAGCGCGCCCTGCTGACCGCGATGGGCTGCGGCAAGCTGCAGGGCTATGCGATCGGCCGCCCGATGGCGGGCGACGAGGCAACCCGCTGGATCGAACGCCATGCCGCCGCGCTGGCGGCCGGGCCGGCGCCCGGCGCCGCCCGGCTGCGCGCCTGATGCCGGCGGGGAGGGGTGCAACGGATGCCCGGTGTTCCCGGGCATGCGCGCGCTTTGGAACACCGATGTCAGGCGCCATGCGAGACCACCGAGGCCCCGGCCCGAGCCTCTGCGTGCACGCGCGCCGGGCACCGTCGGTCAGACGCCACGCGGGGGGGCATCGGGGCCCCGGCTCGGGGGCCGGGGCGGCATGTGGCGGGGGCGGTGCGTGGCTGGGAATGCGAGGCTGGGGCAGTGCGTGGCCGCGGCTGTGGCGGCGCGTGGCGCGGGTCGCGGGGCGTGGCGTGGCGGGGTCGACTGCCGCGACAGGGACGCTTGCGGGTGCGTGGCGAGATCCATGCCAGCCGCCGCGGGCGGGCGCCCGGGTGGCCGCAAGCGGCGGGGCCGAATACCTGCCGCACGGCGCAGGCATCGTGCGGCAGATGCTTGCCTTGGCCCCGTCTGCACGGGTTGCCGCACGGCGCAGGCTTTGTGCGGCCGACGTTTGCCCTGGCTCCACCAGCACGGGTTGCCGCTCCGCGCAGGCATGGCGCCGGGGCCGATGCTTGCCCTGGCCCCGTCACCCCGGGTCCCGCACCGCGCAGGCGCGGTGCGGGGGCATGGAGGGCCTCAGTTCGTGCCGTGGCGGGCGAAGACCTCCGAGCTGCCGTCGCGGTGGAGCAGCAGCACCTCGTAGGGTTCGGCGGCGGCGCCCGTCTCCATCCCCGGCGAGCCCATCGGCATCCCGGGCGCGCTGAGGCCCAGCGCGTCGGGCCGTTCGGCCAGCAGGCGGCGCACGTCGGCGGCGGGGACATGGCCCTCGACGACATAGCCCTCGACCATGGCCGTATGGCACGAGGCGGTGTCGGGGGTGATGCCGAGGCGGGTTTTCGCGGCGGCGAGCAGGTCGTCGGGCGTGTCCTTCAGGGTCACGTCGAACCCCGCCGCCTGCATGTGCGCGGCCCAACCCTCGCAGCAGCCGCAATAGGGCGATTTCATCACCTCGACCGCCTGCGCCGCGGCGAGGCCGGGGGCAAGGGCGAGCGCGAACGCCGCAAGACGCAGGTGCAGACGGGTCATCGTTCCCTCCATGATCAGAGCTTGATCCGGCCGAGCCGGAGCGCGTTGGTGATCACCGACACGGACGAGAGGCTCATCGCCGCCGCCGCGATCATCGGCGAGACCAGAATCCCGAAGACCGGGTAGAGCACCCCCGCCGCCACCGGCACGCCGGCGGCGTTGTAGACGAGGGCGAAGAACAGGTTCTGGCGGATGTTGCGCATGGTCGCGAGCGCGAGCTTGCGCGCACGCACGATGCCGGTGAGGTCGCCCTTCACCAGCGTCAGCCCGGCGCTTTCGATCGCCACGTCCGCCCCGGTGCCCATGGCGATGCCGACATCGGCCTGCGCCAGTGCCGGCGCGTCGTTGACGCCGTCGCCGGCCATCGCGACCTTGCGGCCCTCGGCCTGCAACTCCTTGATGATGCGGGCCTTGTCCGCCGGCAGCACGTCGGCGCGGATCTCGTCGATGCCGAGCCGCCCGGCCACCGCCTGCGCCGTGCGGGCGTTATCGCCGGTCGCCATGATGATGCGGAAGCCCAGCGCGTGGAGCGCCTCGAGGGCCGCGGGCGTGGTGTCCTTGACCGGGTCGGCGACGCTGACGAGGCCCGCGATCTCGCCGCCGAGGACGACGAACATCACGGTCTCGCCCGCATCGCGCCGGGCGTCGGCATCAGTGGACAGGGGGCCGGGGTCGATGCCCAGATCGGCCAGCATCTTCGCGTTGCCGAGCGCGACCTCGCGGCCGTCGACACGGCCGGTCACGCCCTTGCCGGTCACCGCCTCGAAGCCGTCGGCGGTGGCGAGGGCGAGGCCGCGGTCCTCGGCGCCCGCCACGATCGCCTCGGCCAGCGGATGCTCGGAGCCGCGCTCGAGGCTGGCGGCGAGGCGCAGCACCTCGGCCTCGTCATGCCCGGGCCGGGGCAGGACCGCGACCAGCCTGGGCTTGCCCATCGTCAGCGTGCCGGTCTTGTCGACGATCAGCGTGTCGACCGTGGCGAAGCGTTCCAGCGCCTCGGCGTTCCTGATCAGCACGCCCGCCTGCGCACCGCGTCCGGTCGCGGTCATGATCGACACCGGCGTGGCCAGGCCCAGCGCGCAGGGGCAGGCGATGATCAGCACCGCGACCGCCGAGACCAGCGCATAGGCATAGGCGGGCTCGGGCCCCAGCGCCGCCCACAGCACGAAGGCCACCACCGCCACGCCGATCAC
>JAVVFE010000181.1:0-6474 GCA_032251175.1 Thermohalobaculum sp. | reverse complement strand
CGGCGCGCTCGATCTTGCGGTCACGCACCGGCGGGCCGAGACGCTGAAGGCGCGCGCCTATGACGGCATGCTGGCGCGCATCGCCGTGCCGGCCGATGCGGGCGCGCCCTGGGTGACGGCGACCGCCGACCCCAGCCTCGATCTCGCGACGCCGCTCAAGGGCCCCTACGCGACCCGGCGCACCGGCGCATCCGAACTGCACGCCCTGGCGCTGACCCTGACCAAGCAGGCGCGGCTTCTGCCGGCCGCGGTGCTGGCGGTCTGGGAGGACGCGGCGCCGGTGCGACACCTGGCCGCACAGGCCGGGCTGACGCTGCTGACCGCCGAGATCGTCGCGCATGCCGCCGCCGCCGCCATCCGGCTGCGCAAGGTCGCGGGCGCCCGGGTGCCGACGCGCTTTGCCGAGGCCGGCCGCGTCCATGTCTTCCGCCCCGACGACGGCGCCGAGGAGCACTACGCCGTCGAGGTCGGCACCCCCCCGCGCGATGCGCCGGTGCTGGCGCGGCTGCATTCGGCCTGCTTCACCGGCGATGTGATCGGCTCGCTGAAATGCGACTGCGGCCCCCAGCTTGCGGCGGCGATGGGCCAGATCGCCGCGGCAGGGGCGGGCGTGCTGCTCTACATGAACCAGGAGGGGCGCGGCATCGGGCTTGCCAACAAGATGCGCGCCTATGCCTTGCAGGATCAGGGCTTCGACACGGTCGAGGCGAACCATCGCCTCGGCTTCGAGGACGACGAGCGCGACTTCCGCCTCGGCGCCGCGATCCTCAAGGAAATGGGCTTTGCGGCGGTGCGGCTGATGACCAACAACCCAGGGAAAATCGCGATGATGGCGGCCTCCGGCATCCGGGTCGCCGAACGCGTGCCCCTCAAGGTCGGGCACTCGCCCCACAACGCCCGGTATCTGGCGACCAAGGCCGCCAAGAGCGGGCATCTGCTGTGACGGGGCCGCGGCCCGGCGATCTGGTGGCCGGCCCCTGGGGGGCGCGGCTGATGGGCCGGCGGATGCCCTGTTCGGTCGGCCGCGGCCGGGTGGTGCCGGCGGCGGCCAAGCGCGAGGGCGACGGCGCCACGCCCGCCGGGGCCTGGCGGCTGACCGCGCTCTACTGGCGCGCGGACCGGGCTGCGCGCCCGGCGACGCGGCTGCCGCTCAGGGTGCTGGGGCCGCGGCAGGGCTGGGCCGAGCACCCGGCCGATCCCGCCTACAACCGCCCGATCCGCCACCCGCATGCCTATCCGGCCGACCGGATGGCGCGGGGCGACGGGCTCTACGACCTCTGCGCCGTGACCGACCACAACTCGGCCCCCGTGGTGCCGGGCGCGGGCTCGGCGATCTTCGTGCATCTGTGGCGCAAGCCGCGCCATCCCACCGCCGGCTGCGTCGCCTTCCGCCGCGCCGATCTGCTGTGGATCCTGCGGCACTGGGGGCCGCGCACGCGGCTGGTGATCCGCCCGCGCGGCGGGCTCTGACCCCGGCGGCGCCCGGCGCGCCGCAGCGCGCAGCGGTGCGGTGCAGACCCGGGACCTGCCGGTTCCCGCGCGAACCCGGACCTTCGCGTCCCCCCGGTTCAGGGCGCCTCGGGCCCGATCAGCCAGGGCTCGGCGAAGCGGTGCTCCTCGAGGTTCACGCCCGGGCCGCTGCGGTCGACGATCAGGAAATCCTGCGTCCCCTCCAGCGGCGTCAGCACCGCGTGCCAGACGTTGCGGCGGTAATTCACCCCCTGCGCGCCGTTGGTCAGGAACGCGCGCGGGCGCCCCGGCGCACCCCCCTCGTCGGGCGCCACCACCACCAGGAAGGGCGCGCCCGACAGCGGCATGAACGCCTGGCTGCCCAGCGGGTGGCGCTCGACCAGCCCCAGCGCCAGCGGCAGCGCATAGGGCGCGGCGCGGGCCAGGCTGATCGCGACCCGCCCGCCCTCGCCCGCCACCTCGGGAAAGGCGAGGCCCGCCCAACGCTCGGCCATGCCGCCGTTGAAGCTGAAATCGGGCTCGCCCGCGATCTCCAGCACCTCGCCGAACGGGGCGAAGGCCGCCGCCGTCAGGGGCTCGACCGCCACCCGCCCGCTCATGCCCCAAGCCTCAGCCGGGGGTGGCGGTTCACGTCCTTGTAGAGCAGGTAGCGGAACGGCCCCGGACCCCCGGCATAGCAGGCCTGCGGGCAGAAGGCGCGCAGCCACATGAAGTCGCCGGCCTCGACCTCGACCCAGTCGCGGTTGAGGCGATAGACCGCCTTGCCCTCGAGCACATAGAGCCCGTGCTCCATCACATGGGTCTCGAGAAACGGGATGCAGGCGCCGGGCTCCAGCGTCACCACGGTGACATGCATGTCGTGGCTCAGGTCGTCGGGGCTTACGAACCGCGTGGTGGCCCAGGCGCCGCCCGTCGCCGGCATCGGATCGGGCGCGACCGCGCGGTCGCTGGTGACCAGGGGTTTCGGCGCAGGCAGCCCCTCGACGGCCTCGTAGGCCTTGCGGATCCAGTGGAACCGCGCGGGCGCGCCGCCCCGGTTCCGCAGCCGCCAGTCGGCCCCCGCGGGGATGTAGGCAAAGCCGCCCTGCTCCATCCGGTGCTGGGCGCCCTCGATCGTCAGCGTCACCGCGCCGTCCACCACGAACAGCGCGCCCTCGGCGCCCGCGTCGGGCTCGGGGCGGTCGCTGCCGCCGCCGGGCAGCACCTCGACGATGTATTGCGAGAAGGTCTCGGCAAATCCGGTCATCGGCCGGGCGATGATCCAGGCCCGCGTCGCCTCCCAATGCGGCAGGCGGCTGGTGACGATGTCGCGCATCACGCCCTTGGGGATCACCGCGTAGGCGTCGGTGAACACGGCGCGGCCGGTCAACAGCTCGGTCTGCCCGGGATGGCCGCCCTGCGGCGCAAAATAGGATCTGGGGCTCATGCTGGGGTCCTGTCCTGCGGGGATCTTCGCGGTTTCATCCGACATGGGCGGCCTCCGCCGGATGCTCGCGGCGCCAATGCTCGGCAATGTCGATGCGCCGGGCGAACCACACGCCCTCATGCCCGGCGGCGTAGTCGAGGAAGCGCGCCAGCGCCGCCGCCCGGCCCGGCCGCCCGACCAGCCGGCAGTGCAGCCCGACCGACAGCATCTTCCCCGCCCCCGCCACGCCTTCGGCATACAGCATGTCGAAGCTGTCCTTCAGATAGCTGAAGAACTGGTCGCCCGAATTGAACCCCTGCGGGGTGGCAAAGCGCATGTCGTTGGTGTCCAGCGTGTAGGGCACGATCAGGAATGGCCCGTGCGGGCCGGAAACCCAATAGGGCAGATCGTCCGCGTACGCATCCGAGCAATAGGCGAAGCCGCCCTCCGCCATCACCAGATCCAGCGTGTTGACCGAACAGCGCCCCGTGTACCAGCCGCGCGGGCGCGTGCCGGTGACGTCCGTGTGGATGCGGATCGCCTCGTCCAGATGCGCCTTCTCGTCCTCGCGCGTGAAGTCGCGGTATTCGATCCATTTGAGCCCGTGGCTTGCGATCTCCCACTCCGCCTCGCGCATCGCCGCCACCTGTTCGGGGCTGCGGGCAAGGGCGGTCGCGACGCCGTAGACCGTGACGGGGATGCGCCGGTCGGTCAGCAGCCGCCACAGCCGCCAGAACCCCGCCCGCGCGCCGTATTCGTAGATCGATTCCATGTTCATGTGGCGCTCGCCCGGCCAGGCCTGGGCGCCGACGATCTCGGACAGGAACGCCTCCGACGCCGCGTCGCCATGCAGGATGCAGTTCTCGCCGCCCTCCTCGTAGTTGACGACCACCTGCACCGCGATGCGCGCGCCCCCGGGCCAGCGCGGATCGGGCGGCGTGCGGCCATAGCCGGTCAGGTCGCGGGGGTAGCTCATGGCGGGGGCTCCTTTCAGGCGGGATGGGCAGGGGTCAGTCGAAGTCGCCCAGGGCGTCGTGCTCGGTCTCGATCGCTTCCAGCCGGTCGCGCCCGGCCTTGCCCGACCGGCGCAGCGCCGCGACCGCCAGCAGCCGCAGCACCGCCAGCACGCCGGCATAGGTGTCGAGCACCTGCGGGTTCTCGACCGGGCAGATCACCGTCCAGCGCGCCAGCGCCGGCATGCCGCGGGCCGAGGGGTCGGCGATCAGCAGCACCGGCACGCCGCGCCCGGCCAGCGCCGCCAGCGCGCGCTCGACCGCGCCCACGACGCGGCGGATGCCGATCACCACCACCACATCCCCGGGGCCGAAATCGGCCAGCCCCTCGGCCAGCGTCTCGCCGGGGCCCGGCAGCACGCGGGTGTCGGGGCGGAACTGGATGAACTGCCAGCGGGCATAGGCGGCAAAGAACTGGCTGTTGCGAAACCCCAGGAACCCCACCCGCCGCGCGCTGACCAGCGCGTCCGCCAGCTCGTCGACAAGCGCGGGTCCCAGCCCGTCGAGCGCCGCGCGCATCGCGCCCGCTTCGGCCTCGGCGACCTCAGCGATCAGCGCCTCGCGCCCGTCCCCGCCCGCCTCGCGCCCGGCAAGGAACAGCGGCGAGCCCCAGCTTCGCGCCTCGCGCGCGGCGAGGCGCATCTCCTCGTAGCTGGCAAACCCCACCCGCTGCACGAAGCGCGACACGGTCGAGTTCGACACCCCCACCCGCTGCGCGAGTTCGGAGGCGGGATACATGCTGATCTCGCCCGGTGATTCGAGGATGAAATCCGCCACCTGCCGCTCGCGCGCGCTCAAGCCCTGATAGGCCCGGTGGATCGGATCGACGATGGATTTCAGCGGCTTGATCATCCGTCCCCCCCCGGCCCGGCGCATCATCCGGCATCGCGGCGCACGCGGTCTGGAAACATCTTTCCAATTATCTTGACAAATCGGAAACATTTTTGCAACCTCGCCGCATCACCGCCTACCGATCCCTTCCGGGCCGCAAGACGAGCACCAGCCGCGACCGCCGCCCACCAGTGAGGTTGACATGACCACCAGCCCCCTCGAGATCACGACGAAGGACGCCGCCCTCTACAATGACGACCTCGCGCCGCTGCCCCCGGGCAAGCGGCACTGGGGCGCGTTCGAGATCTTCAACGTCTGGAACAACGATATCCAGAGCCTGTTCGGCTACACGCTGGCCGCCTCGCTGTTCCTCAACTACGGCCTGAACGGCTGGTGGACGCTCGCGGCGATCGTGCTCGCGGGCTTCTTCGTGATGTGGCTGGTCAACCTGACCGGGCGGCCGTCGGTGAAATACGGCGTGCCCTATCCGGTGATCGCGCGCGCGGCGATGGGCGTGCAGGGCGCCAAGTTCCCGGCGCTGGTGCGCGGCATCGTCGCGATCTTCTGGTATGGCGTGCAGACCTATTTCGCCTCGACCGCAGTGGCGCTGCTGATCCGCTCGGTGTTCGGGATCGAGGGCGGCGCCGAGTTCCTCGGCATGACCGGCGTCGGCTGGGTGTCCTACATCATCGTCTGCGTGTTCCAGGTCGGGCTGTTCATGATGGGCATCGACTGGGTGGGCCGGTTCCTGAACTGGGCCGGGCCGTTCGTTTATGCCGTGATGATCGCGCTGATGCTGGCGATCTGGTGGAAGGCGGGCAATGGCCTCTTGACCGAACTGGGCGCCATCTTCCAGGGCGGAGGTGCCGAGACCGGCCGCCACCCGGTCGCCGCCTTCTTCGCCATCACCGGCACGATGATCGCCTATTTCGCCGCCGTCGTGATCAATTTCGGCGACTTCTCGCGCTTCGTGAAAACCGAAGGGCAGATGCGGCGCGGCAACTTCTGGGGCCTGCCGGTGTCGATGGCGGTGTTCTCGTTCATCGCGCTGTTCATCACCGCCGGCACCGTGGTGCTGTTCGGCGAGCGGCTGACCAACCCCGCCGACATCGTCGAGCGGGTGGACAACATCTGGCTCACCATCATCGCCGCGATCACCTTCTTTGCCGCCACGGTCGGCATCAACCTGGTCGCGAACTTCATCCCGCCGGCCTATGACCTCGCCAACCTCGCGCCCTCGAAGATCAGCGCGAAGACCGGCGGCATCCTGACCGCGGTGATCGCCTTTTTCATCGGCGCCTTCTGGGTATCGGTGATCTCGGAAATCGGCATCGCCGGCTTCGTCGACACGCTGGGCGCGTTCCTGGCGCCGCTCTACGGCATCCTGGTGGCCGACTACTACCTGATCCGCAAGCAGCGCATCGAGGTGCAGGACCTGTTCACCACCAGCCCGACCGGCACCTATTACTACGGCGGCGGCTGGAACAAGATCGCGATCACCGCCTTCGCCATCTCGGCGGTGTTCTCGGTCGCCACCGTCTGGGTGCCGGCGCTGAGCGATCTGTCGGGCTTCGGCTGGGTGATCGGCGCGGTGCTGGGCGGCGGGCTCCATGTGGTGCTGATGCGCCGGGCGGGTCACGCGGTGACGGCGGCGGCGACGGCTGCGGGATCGACCAGCTACTGATCGGGCCGCCACCTTCCCCCGGGGCCGCGCCCGCAGGGGCGCGGCCCCTTCGCGTCCAGTCAGCTCATCGC
>JAVVFE010000180.1:0-6539 GCA_032251175.1 Thermohalobaculum sp. | reverse complement strand
CTGCGCTTCTGCCCGACCGGGGGCGTCACGCCGGCCAACGCGGCCGCCTATCTCGCGCTGCCCAACGTGGTGTGCGTGGGCGGCTCGTGGGTCGCGCCGGCGGGCCTGATCGCGCGCCGCGACTGGGCGGGGATCACCCGCCTTGCGGCCGAGGCGGCGGCGCTGGGCCGGTAGTCCGGCGGGCCCCGTCGCGGCGGTCGTCAGGCGCCGCCCGCGCCCTCGCCGACGATCGCATAGGCTGCGACGATGTCCATCAGTTCGGTCGTGATCTCCTCCTGGCGCGTGCGCCGGAAGGTGGCGTCGAGATCGTCGAGCTTCTCGGTGATGTTCTTCTCGGCCGCCTGCATCGCGCGCAGGCGGGTGGCGTGCTCGGCGGCCAGCGACTCGGCGCCGGCGCGCATCAGGGCGATGAACAGCCGCTCGCGCATCAGCGCCGAGAACACCGCGTCCGGGTCGCCCTGCGTCATCGGCAGCTGGCGCGTGGGCCAGGGGCCGCGGGCCAGCGCGTCGAGCGTGGCGGGATCGACCGGCACCAGCACCTCGGCGCGCTGGTCGGTGCCGCCGGTCGGGGTGGCGGCGTTGAACACCACGGTGACGCGCTCGATCCCCAGCGCCGTCTGCCAGTCCTCGACCGCCACGAGGATCGACTCCGCCGTGCCGGTCAGGCCCGCCGCCGATCCGGGCTGGAAGAAGATGGTATCGGGCTCGAGCCCGGCCGCCCCAAGCCGCGCCGCCGCCCGCGCGCCGACGGCGAGGATCGGGATGCGCGGGCCCGCCATGGGCGCGGCGCGCATGAGGGCCGCGGCGCGGTCGACCACCGCCTCGTTGAACCGCCCGCACAGGCCGCGGTCCGAGCCCATGACGACCAGCCCCTGCCCGCCCGCGGGCTGCCCGGCCTGCCGCCAGCGGAAGCTGCCCGACGCCAGCAGCGCGTGGAAGCCGAGATCGACGATGCGCTGCGCCGCGCGCAGCCGCTGGGCCGCGTCCTGGTATTGCCGGATCGAAACCGCCGACAGCGATTTCATCACCCGCACGATGGATTGCAGGTCGCGGGCGCTGGCGATGCGGTCGCTCAGGGCCTCGAGGCTCGACATCGCCGCTCAGCCCGTGCCGAGCGCGGCGCGGGCGGCGGCCATGAGGGCGCCGCGGCAGGCGTCGTCGATCGGCCGCCCCGCACTGATGCCGGCGGCAAGGCCCGCGCAGTCGGCGTGCAGGCGCGCGCGGATCGCGGCCTCGGCGGCGGCGACCTGCCCGACGGGGGTGTCGTCGAGCAGCCCTTCGGTCGCGGCCAGCAGGACGCCGAGCTGGTCGAGCACCGGCACCGGCGCGTGTTCGTCCTGGCGCAGCACCTCGCGCACCCGGCGCCCGCGTTCGAGCTGGCGCCGGGTGTCCTCGTCGAGCCGGCTGCCGAAGCGGGCGAAGACCTCCAGCTCCTCGAACTGCGCATAGGCGAGCTTCAGGGCGCCGGCAACGGCGCGGTAGGCCGGTAGCTGGGCATCGCCGCCAACCCGCGACACCGACAGGCCGATGTCGATGGCCGGCAGCATGCCCTTGCGGAACAGCCCGGTCGAGAGAGTGATCTGGCCGTCGGTGATCGAGATCAGGTTCGTCGGAATATAGGCGGCGAGATTGCCGGCCTCGGTCTCGACGATCGGCAGCGCGGTCAGCGAGCCGCCGCCCTGCGCGTCGCGCAGATGCGTGGCGCGCTCCAGCAGGCGGGCGTGGACATAGAAGATGTCGCCCGGGAACGCCTCGCGCCCCGGCGGGCGGCGCAGCAGCAACGACAGCTCGCGATAGGCGCGGGCATGGCGGGTCAGGTCGTCATGGACGACCAGCGCGTCCTGGCCGCGGTGCATGAAGAATTCGGCGATGGCGGTGGCGGTGTAAGGCGCGATGAACTGGAGCCCCGGCGCGTCCTCGCCCGAGGCGACGACGACGACCGTGCGCGCCAGCGCGCCATGCCGGCGCAGGCGGTCGATCACCCGCGCCACCGCCGAGGCGCGCTGGCCGATCGCGCAGTAGACCGACACCACGCCGCTGTCGGCCTGGTTGAGGATGGTGTCCAGCGCGATCGAGGTCTTGCCGGTCTGGCGGTCGCCGAGGATCAGCTCGCGCTGGCCGCGGCCGATCGGGATGGTGGCGTCGATCGCCTTGATGCCGGTCTGGAGCGGGACGCAAACCGGGGCGCGCTCGATGATCGCGGGGGCGGGGCGCTCGACGGTCTGGCGCAGCCGGCAACGGACCGGGCCGCCGCCGTCGAGCGGCTGGCCCAGCGCATCGACCACGCGGCCGAGATAGGCGTGGCCCACGGGGACATCGACGATGCGCCCGGTGCGCCGCGCCTCGGCGCCCGCGGTCAGCCCGTCGCCCGGGCCCAGCAGGATCAGGCCGATCCGGTCCTCGCGCAGGCTGGCGGCGATGCCCAGCAGGCCGCCGGGCAGGGCGACAAGCTCGTCCGATGCGACCCCGCGCAACCCCTCGACATGGGCGACGCCGTCGCCGATGCCGACCACCGTGCCGACCTCGCGCACCACCGGCGGCAGGGCGTCGAGGCGGGCAGCCCCGAGCGCCGCGCCGAACGCACCGGCGATGGCCGCGATCCGGTCAGCCATGCGCGCCCCCAGCCCCTCCCGCCGCCGCCGCGGGCGCGCCACCCCGGGGCGCGCCGCCGTCGCCGTCGTCGTCGTCGTCGCCGTCTCCGGGCGGGGCGGCACCGGGCGGGGCGGCGCCGGGGGCCTCGTCGCCGAGCGGAGCGGCATCGGGCGGGGCGGCATCGGGTGGAGCGTCACCGGGTGCATCGGCGCCGGGGGCGTCGTCACCGGGCGGAGCGTCACCGGGCGGAGTGTCACCGGGCGGAGTGTCACCGGGCGGAGCGGCGCCGGGTGGAGCGGCGCCAGGCGCGCCGTCGCCGGGCGCGCCGTCCCCCGGCGTATCGTCCCCCGGCACATCGTCGCCGGACGCGCCCTCGTGCCGGGGGTCGGCCGGGAAGGCGGCGTGCAGCCGTTCGGCGAAGCGGTCGAGGTAGTCCTCGATGCTCCACTGCACGGTCTCGCCCCCAGCGGCGAGGCGGATGCCGGTCTGGCGGCCCGGCTGGTCGTCGAAGCGCACCGCGGTGTCGGGCCCCAGCGCCGCGCGCACCGCCGCCGCCAGCCCGTCGCGTGCCGCCGGATCGAGCGGCGCGCCCAGCGCGATGCGCACCCCGCCCTCGCGCGCGGCCGCATCGCGCAGGCGTGCGAGGTCGTCGCCCGAGAGCTGCGCAAGCCGCTCCGACAGCACCGCGGCCATGCGCGAGGCCAGCGACACCCCCGCGAGCGATGTGAGCGCGTCGCCGGCCACCTGGCGGAAGCCCTCGCGCGCCTGGTCGCGGATCGCGGCGACGACCGCGGCGCGGTGTTCCTCGAGTTCCGCCTGCCAGGCGGCGCGGCTCTGCTCGATCTCGTCGCGGGCCTCGCGCTCGAGCCGCTGCTTCAGGGCGTGGGCCTCCTCGCGCGCGGCATCGAGGATCCGGTCGCGCGCCGCGGCCAGCGCGTCGCGCTCGGCCGCGAGGGCGCCGGCGCGCTCGGCGGCCTCGTCCTGCATCCGCTTGGCCTCGGCGAGGCGGTCGCGGATGGTGTCCTCGCGGCGCTGCATGGCGCGCGTGACGGGGCCGTAGAGGAACCGGCGCAGCAGCCACACCAGCACCAGGAAATTGACGATCTGGGCCGCGACGGTGACCCAATCGATCTGCATCGGCTCAGCCCCCCGCCGCCGGTTGCGCCGCGTTCCAGAACGGGTTGGCGAAGATCAGGATCATCGCCACCACGAAGCAGTAGATCGCCGTCGATTCGATCATCGCGAGCGAGACGAACAGGGTGCGGGTGATGGTGTTCGCCTCGTCCGGCTGGCGGGCGATGGCGTCGAGCGCCTGTGCCGCGGCGCGGGCCTCGCCCAGCGCGGGGCCGATCGAGCCGATGGCGATGGTCAGGCCCGCGGTCAGGATCGAGACCGCGGCAATCAGGTCGGCACCAGTCATGTCGTCTCCTTCTCGGCGCTGTGGGTCGTGCGGCCGTCCCCCGGCCCCGCCGGCTGCCGGGTCGCCGAGGCGATGTAGACCATGGCGAGGATCGCGAAGATGTAGGCCTGGATCATGCCGGTCAGCAGGCCCAGAACCTGCATGACGACCGGGAACAGGAACGGCGTGATCGAGATCAGGATACCGGCGATCACCGTGCCGCTCATCATGTTGCCATAGAGCCGGATGGCGAGCGCGATGGTGCGCGACGCCTCGCCGATCACGTTGAAGGGCAGCATGAACACGCTGGGCCGCACATAGTTGCGCAGATAGCCGGACAGCCCGCGCTCGGCGATGCCGAACAGCGGCACCGCGACCAGCACGCAGATCGCCAGCGCCGCCGTGGTCGAGAGCGAGGCGGTCGGCGGCAGGTAGCCCGGCAGGACGGTGAGCGCGTTCGACACCGCGATGAACAGGAACAGCGTGCCGATGAAGGCGACGAAGCGGTCGGGCTGGTCCTGGCTGACCTCGGCGATCTGGCGGCGCAGGCTGCCCACGATCACCTCGAGCAAGGTCTGCCAGCGCGACGGCGCGAGCCCCTCGCGCAGTGGCCGGCGCGCGCCGAGGGCAGCGACCATGAGCACCGCCATCACCACCCAGGTCCAGACCAGGGTGGCGTTGAGCGTGACACCGCCCAGCGTCAGCACCGCGACCGCATCGGGCGAGATCTCCATCACCGCCCCCCCTGCCGCGGCACGGCCCGGGCGCGGGCGACGCCAAGCGTGCGGACCGCGAGAAAACCGAGCAGCGCCGCGACCGCCGCCCAGGCCCCGGCGCCGGTGTGCACGAAGGCAAGGCCCGCGCCCGCCAGCAGCATCAGGCGCAGCACGAACCCGGCGAGCACCGGCGCGGCCGAGCGATGCCGCACGGCGATCTGCGCCGAGCCCCAGATCAGCCCCAGCCAGCCGAGCCCGAAGGCCGCGCCGGCCGCCGCGGCGCCGAGGGTCATCACCGTCATCCCTGCCCCTCCGCCCGCATTCACTCGCGCCGCCCTTCGCGGCTGATCCAGTACCAGGCGTTCAGCCCGCCCAGCACCACCCCGGCGAACAGCAGCGCCACGGTCCACGAGAACGCCTGCGGCAGCGCGCGGTCGAGCCACAGGCCCAGCGCGATGCCGATCAGCGTGGGCACCGCGATGGCCCAGCCGACCATGCCGAACATGCCGAGCCCGAACCATGCCGTGCGCCGGCCCGCCTGCCGCGCGGCGGCGCGGCGTTCGGCCTGCCGGGCGATCGCATCGACCGCCTTCGCGGCCGGGGTGTCGGTGTCGCGCCCGGCCGCCATCAGGGTCGGTCCACCTGAAGCTCGAGGAACCGGCGGACGATCCCGGCCTCGAGCCGCGCGGCGGCCTGGCGCGCGGTGCGCTCGTGCTCGGCCAGCGCCAGGAATTCCCGTTCGATCGTCGCGCGCAGGGCCGGCAGGTGCGTGCCCTCGGCCGCGCGCCGGGTGGCGATGCTCACCTCGCGCCCGGCCTTGAGCAGGACGCCGCCGTCGAGCGCCACGAACCGCTCGTGCCCGTCCGCCCCGACGATGGCGAGGATGCCGGGCACCAGCGGTGCGGCGATGTCGATGTGCCGCGCCCGGATGCCGAAGGCGCCGTCGAGGCCGACGGCGACGATCGAGACCGCCTCGCAGGCCAGCACCTGGCGCACCGGCGTGAAGATCGAGAGCTGCATCATTGGCTCAGGCATCGGCGGCCTCGGTCGCGGGGGCGGGTTCCGTCTCCGCGGCGGCGGGGCGGAGTTCGGCAAGGCTGCCGATCATGTAGAACGCGCGTTCGGGCAGGTCGGCGAATTCGCCGGCGAGGATGCGCTCGGCCCCTTCGATGGTGTCCTCGAGCGCGACCAGCCGGCCCTGCTGCCCGGTGAACTTGCCGGTCACGTGGAACGGCTGGGTCAGGAACCGCTCGAGCCGGCGGGCCTTCGACACCGTCGCGCGGTCGGTCTCGGACAATTCCTCGAGGCCCAGCATCGCGATGATGTCCTTCAACTCCTCATACTCGGCCAGCACGCCGCGCACCGCCGCGGCGACCCGGTGGTGGCGCGCGCCGACGATGCGCGGCGTCAGCATCTTCGAGGTCGACATGAGCGGGTCGATCGCCGGGTAGAGGCCCTGCGCCGCCCGCCGCCGCGACAGCACGACCGTGGCCGACAGATGCGCGAAGGTGTGGGTCGCGGCCGGGTCGGTGAAATCGTCGGCCGGGACGTAGACCGCCTGGATCGAGGTGATCGAGCCGGCGGCGGTGTTGCAGATCCGCTCCTCGAGCCCGGCGATCTCGCTGGCCAGGGTCGGCTGATAGCCGACCCGCGACGGGATGCGGCCCAGCATCGCCGAGACCTCGGCGCCGGCCTGGACGAAGCGGAAGATGTTGTCGATCAGCACCAGCACGTCGCGGTTCATCACGTCGCGGACATGCTCGGCGATCGTCAGCGCAGCGTGGCCCACGCGGAAGCGCACGGCCGGCGACTCGTTCATCTGGCCGAAGACG
>JAVVFE010000179.1:0-6632 GCA_032251175.1 Thermohalobaculum sp. | reverse complement strand
CAACGTTCGCGATCGTCCATGAACGGCGTCAGAGTCTGCTCCATCGGACCATGCCTTCCGGATATTCCCGCGCGCGAACGCTACACCGCCCCGGGCGCCCGCGCCTTCCGATCCTTGCGGTCGAAGTCCAGGACGCGCCCCACGGCAAACGCTACGCGCCGGCGGTCAGAACGAGATAGCCCGTATAGGCGAGGAATGCGGCGACCAGCACGGCGCCCTCATAGCGGTTCACGCGGCCGGCCCGGCCGAAGCCCGCGCACATGACGGCAAGCACCAGGGTCATGCCCGCCATCACCGGCAGGTCGCGCCACAGCGCCTCGGGCGCGGGGACGATCTCGCTCACCATCAGCGTGGCGCCGAGCACGCCCAGCACGTTGAAGATGTTCGAGCCGATGATGTTGCCGACTGCCAGCTCGGGCTGACCGCGGCGCGCCGCCATCACCGAGGTTGCAAGCTCGGGCAGCGAGGTGCCGACCGCGACCACGGTGGCGCCGATCGCCGCCTCGGACAGGTCGAACAGGCGCGCAAGCTCGACCGCCCCCTCGACGAACAGCCGCGCGCCGAACAGCGCTGCCACCAGCCCCGCCAGCGCGATCAGCAGCGAGCGCCACAGCACCGGGGCGAGGCCGGGAGCCTCGTCGGTGTTCCCTTGCGATGCGCCGGCCGTCAGCGCGACCACAGCATAGACCGCGAGCGACAGCAGGAACAGCGCCCCCAGCATCGGCGTGAGCGGCCCCGCGACCAGCGCGAGCGCCAGCGTCAGCGCCACGAACACCGCGACCCACAGATCGAAGCGGAAGGCGTCCTTCCTGAGCACCATCGGCGACAGGAGTGCGGCGACCCCGCCGATCAGCAGGATGTTGCAGGTGTTCGAGCCCAGCACGTTGCCGAGCGCGATGTCGGGGGTGCCGAGGCGCGCGGCCTCGACCGAGGTGAGAAGCTCGGGCGTCGAGGTGCCGAAGCCGATCAGCAGCACGCCGATCACCACGGGCGACAGGCCGAGCCGCCGGGCGGTGCCGGCACTGCCGGACACCAGCGCCTCGCCGCCGCCCGCAAGCAGTGCGCCACCGAGCAGCAGCGGCAACAGGATTTCGATGAGCATGGGTGCGGCCTCGTTGGACCAACTCGCGCCCGTCCGGCGCGCGATGCGGCATGTGGGCGTGCGCGGGGCGCCGCACAAGATCGGCGCGATCCATCCAAAAGATTTCCCAAGCCACTTGAAAATAGAGGATTCACGCAAGCCCCGGTTTGGGGCATTCTGCCAGTCAACGACCGCAACAGGCGGCGCCACGGCGTTGGCCGTGCAACCGGAACGGGGCGAGATGAGCAGGCTGGAATGGGGGCAGGTGCTGATCCCCGCATCCTTCATCCTTCTGCTGGCCTTTGCGCTGGTGTTCCTGCATTCGGGCTTGCAGGGCGAGCGCGGGCTGACGGCGCTGCACGACGCCGATCGCGAGATCGCGGCGCTGAGGGCCGAGCTTGCGGTGCTGGATGCCGAGACCGCCGAATTCGCGAACCGGGTGCGGCGGCTGGACGAGAGCGCGCTGGACCTGGATCTGCTGGACGAACGGGCGCGCGCGGTGCTGGGCTATGTCCGCCCGGACGAGATCGTGATCCGCTGAGCCCGGCCGGACCCGCCTTCCGCTGCGGAAATGCCGGGCAAGGAAATCATTGCCGCGCCGCCGATTTCGCAACGAACTGATTTCAATCGCGCGTGCGATGCCTCTAGACTGCGGATAAGGTCGGCAGCGCCGCCGCCCGCCCGGGCGGGGGCACAAGACCGGCGAGAGAAGCGCGTCACACGGAGGAACCCCGATGGCAAGTCCCAGGACACGGCGCAAGACCAACAGCCCCTCGCCCGAGGAGATGCTGGGCATGTATCGCGACATGCTGCTGATCCGCCGGTTCGAGGAGAAGGCGGGCCAGCTTTACGGCATGGGCCTGATCGGCGGGTTCTGCCACCTCTATATCGGGCAGGAGGCGGTGGTCGTGGGCCTTCAGGGCGCGGGCAAGAAGGGCGACCAGGTGGTCACCTCGTATCGCGACCACGGCCACATGCTGGCCGCGGGCATGGACCCCAAGGGGGTGATGGCCGAGCTGACCGGGCGCGAGGGCGGGTATTCGCGCGGCAAGGGCGGCTCGATGCACATGTTCTCGAAGGAGGCCGAGTTCTACGGCGGCCACGGCATCGTCGGCGCGCAGGTGCCGATCGGCGCGGGGCTGGCGTTCTCGAACAAGTATCGCGGCTCGGACCAGGTGTCGCTGACCTATTTCGGCGACGGCGCGGCCAACCAGGGCCAGATTTACGAGACCTTCAACATGGCGGCGCTGTGGAAGCTGCCGGTCATCTTCGTGGTCGAGAACAACCAGTATGCGATGGGCACGGCGCAGTCGCGCTCGACCTCGACACCGGCGCTCTACACCCGCGGCGAGGCGTTCGGGATCACCGGCGAGGAGGTCGACGGCATGGACGTCCTCGCCGTGCGCGAGGCAGGCGCGCGCGCGCTGGCGCACTGTCGCGCGGGCAAGGGGCCCTACATCCTCGAGATGAAGACCTACCGCTATCGCGGCCATTCGATGTCCGACCCCGCGAAGTATCGCACCCGCGAGGAGGTCTCGAAGATGCGCGAGACCCGCGACCCGATCGAGGGGCTGCGCAAGGTGCTGCTGGAGCAGGGCGTCGCCGATGACGAGAAGCTGAAAGAGATCGACAAGGACGTGAAGGCGGAAGTCAACGAGTCCGCGAAGTTCGCACAGGAGAGCCCCGAGCCTGCGCTCGAGGAACTGTGGACCGACATTTACGCCGACGCCTGAGCGGGAGGGGACACCAGATGACGATCGAAGTGCTGATGCCGGCGCTCTCTCCCACGATGGAGGAGGGCAAGCTCGCGAAATGGAACGTGAAGGAAGGCGACACCGTCGCATCCGGCGACATCATCGCCGAGATCGAGACCGACAAGGCGACCATGGAGGTCGAGGCGGTCGATGAGGGCGTGGTCGGAAAGCTGATGGTGGCCGAGGGCACCGAAGGCGTGAAGGTCAACGCGGTCATCGCGATCCTGCTGGCGGATGGCGAGGACGCCTCGGCGATGAACGGCGCGGACAAGGCGGCCGCGGCCGCGGCCCCGGCGCCGGCCCCGGCAGAGGTCAAGGCGCCGGCCGAGCCGAAGGCCGCAGCCCCCGCCGCGCCCGCGGCCGATACCACGCCCGACTGGCCCGAGGGCACCAAGATGAAGACCCAGACCATGCGCGAGGCGCTGCGCGACGCCATGGCCGAGGAGATGCGCCGCGACGACGCGGTGTTCGTGATGGGCGAGGAGGTGGCCGAATACCAGGGCGCCTACAAGATCACCCAAGGGTTGCTGGACGAGTTCGGCGACCGCCGCGTGATCGACACGCCGATCACCGAGCACGGCTTTGCCGGCATCGGCGTGGGCGCGGCGTTCGGGGGTCTGCGCCCGATCGTTGAGTTCATGACCTTCAACTTCGCGATGCAGGCGATCGATCACATCATCAACTCGGCCGCCAAGACGCTGTACATGTCGGGCGGGCAGATGGGCTGCCCGATCGTGTTCCGCGGGCCGAACGGGGCTGCGGCGCGCGTCGGCGCTCAGCACAGCCAGGACTATGCGGCGTGGTATTCGCAGATCCCCGGCCTGAAGGTCTGCATGCCCTATTCGGCGGCGGACGCGAAGGGGTTGCTGAAATCGGCGATCCGCGACCCCAATCCGGTGATCTTCCTCGAGAACGAGATCCTTTATGGCAAGTCATTCGAGGTGCCGGACATCGAGGACTTCACGGTGCCGATCGGCAAGGCGAAGGTCTGGCGCGAGGGCACCGACGTGACGCTGGTGAGCTTCGGCATCGGCATGACCTATGCGCTGGAGGCGGCCGAGCGGCTGGCGGGCGAGGGGATTTCGGCCGAGGTGATCGACCTGCGCAGCCTGCGGCCGATGGACCGCGGCGCGGTGGTGCGCTCGGTGATGAAGACCAACCGCTGCGTCACCATCGAGGAGGGGTGGCCGACCTGCTCGATCGGCAACCACGTCTCGGCGGTGCTGATGCAGGAGGCGTTCGACTATCTCGACGCGCCGGTCATCAACCTCACCGGCAAGGACGTGCCGATGCCCTATGCGGCGAACCTCGAGAAACTGGCGCTGATCACCACCGACGAGGTGGTCGAAGCCGCCAAGTCCGTCTGCTATCGCTGAGGGGGCGACCATGACCATCGACATCCTGATGCCCGCCCTGTCGCCGACGATGGAGGAGGGCAAGCTTGCCAAGTGGAACGTCAAGGAGGGGGACACCGTCACCTCGGGCGACGTGATCGCCGAGATCGAGACCGACAAGGCGACCATGGAGGTCGAGGCGGTCGACGAGGGCGTGGTCGGCAAGATCATGGTGCCCGAGGGCACCGAAGGCGTGAAGGTCAACGCGGTGATCGCCGTCCTGCTGGAGGAAGGCGAGAGCGCGGGCGCCATCGGGGCAGGTGGCGGCGGCGCGGCCAAGGCGAATGGCGGCACCAAGCCCGCGGCGCCTGCCCCGGCAGCCACGGCGCCCGCTGCGGCGGCCCCTGCCCCGGCAGCGCCGGTGGCGGCCGATGGCGCGCGGGTGTTTGCCTCGCCGCTCGCGCGCCGGATTGCGGCCGAGAAAGGGCTCGACCTTTCGGCCCTGAAGGGGTCGGGCCCGCATGGCCGGATCGTCAGGGCCGATGTCGAGGCGGCGAAGCCGGGTGCCGCGGCGCCTGCGGCGGTGAAGGCCGAGGCGCCCAAGGCGGAGGCTGCGCCTGCGGCCATGCCATCGGGCCCCGCGGCGGATGCGGTCAAGCGGATGTATGCCGACCGTGTCTATACCGAGGTGACGCTCGACGGCATGCGCAAGGTGATCGCCGCGCGGCTGACCGAGGCCAAGCAGACCATCCCGCATTTCTACCTGCGCCGGGATATCGAGCTTGACGCCCTGCTGAAACTGCGCGGGCAGATGAACGCGAAGGGCGAGAAGCGGGGGATCAAGCTGTCGGTCAACGACTACATCATCAAGGCCTGCGCGCTGGGGCTGCAGCAGGTGCCGGGCTGCAATGCCGCCTGGGCGGGCGACCGGGTGTTGCAGTTCAAGGCGTCGGACGTCGCGGTGGCGGTGGCGATCGAGGGGGGCTTGTTCACGCCCATCATTCGGGATGCCGAAAGCAAGTCGCTGTCGGCGATTTCCGCAGAGATGAAGGACCTCGCCGCCCGGGCGCGGGACCGCAAACTGGCGCCGCAGGAGTATCAGGGCGGGGCATTTGCGATCTCGAACCTCGGGATGTTCGGGATCGACAATTTCGACGCGGTGATCAACCCGCCGCATGCCTCGATCCTGGCGGTCGGCGCGGGCACCTCGAGGCCGGTGGTCAAGGACGGCGCGCTTGCGGTGGCCACCGTGATGTCGGTGACGCTGTCGGTCGATCACCGGGTGATCGACGGCGCGCTGGGGGCGCAGTTCCTCGACGCGATCAAGGGCTACCTGGAAGATCCGATGTCGATGCTGATGTGAGCGGCCCGGGTTCGACACGTTGAAAAGGGCGGCTCCCGAGCCGCCCTTTGCATGTTCCGGCGAGCGCGGTCAGGGCTGTTGCATCATCCCCTGCCCCATGCCGCGGCCCATGCCCTGCCCCATGCCGCCGGGCCCGCGCATCTCGGCGTCGTCGAGGCTGAGCGCGCCGTCGTCGTTCCGGTCGCGCAGGATCACCATGTTGCGCTGGGACTCGCCGAACTCGTCGGCGGTGACCATGCCGTCGCCATCGTCGTCATGGCCCTGGAAGCGGTCGACCATGCGGTCGCGCATCGCGTCGAGCCACAGCGTCTCGTACTCGCCGAGCGACAGCTTGCCGTCGCCATCGGCGTCGAAGGTCTTGAGGCGGGCGGCGCGATAGGTGTCGATCTCGGCTTGCGTGACCTTGCCGTCGCCATCGGCGTCGTAGGTCTCGATCAGGTCGAGCATGCGGGCCTTGCCGCCATGCTTGCCGTGATGCCCGCCATGGCCACCACCATGCATGCCGCCCGACATCATGCCGCCGTGGCGACCGCCCGGGCCGTCATGCCAGCCGCCTTGCGCGAGCGCGACCAGAGGGATCGCCGCGGCGATGACGAGCGCCGTGCCGGCGGCGAGGATGGACTTTTTCATGAGTGCTCTCCGTTGATCCCAGATGCGGGTTGAACGGAGGACGCGCGACGCTCCGTCCCGGCGCGCCGCAAATTTTGCGGAAGCGCGGATCAGCCGGCCAGCACCCGCTCGGCCGCCGCGACCGCGGCCCGGGCATTGGCGCCATCGGGGCCGCCGCCCTGCGCCATGTCGGGCCGCCCGCCGCCGCCGGTGCCGCCCACCGCTTCGACGGCAGCGCGCACCAGATCGACGGCCGAGATGCGGCCGGCGAGGTCGGCGGTCACGCCGGCCGCGACCGACGCCTTGCCCTCGCTCTCGGCCACCAGCACCACGACGCCCGAGCCGAGGCGGGTCTTGTGCTCGTCGATCAGGCCGCGCAGGTCCCTGGGGTTGATGCCTTCGAGCACCTGGCCGAGGAAGCGCACACCGCCGATGTCGCGCACCTCGGGGCCGGCGGCTCCCGCGGGAGGGACTGATCTTTCGCTCGGGAC
>JAVVFE010000178.1:0-6709 GCA_032251175.1 Thermohalobaculum sp. | reverse complement strand
CGGAGGCGTGGGCGACCTTGAGCCCCGCGCGCCTGAGCACGACCTCGGCCGCGCGCAGGTTTTCGGGCTCGAAATACCGGTTGAAGCAGTCGGCAAACAGCACGACATCGGCCGCCGCCATCTCGGCCGCCGTGCTTGCCGTGCGGAACCAGTCGCGCCGCCATTCGGGCAGGTCGCGCGAGGCGGCAAGGCCGAGGCCGCGTTCCATCAGGCGGCGCAGCAGCGGCACGCGGTTGCGCAGGTTCGCGAGCGGCGCGAGGGCTGCGGCGAGGCGGGCATAGCGCGGCAGCTCGGCCACCAGCCGGTCGCGCAGGGGGATGCCGCTGGTGCGGGCGCGGGCGGCCATGACCTCGATCTTCATCTTCGCCATGTCCACGCCCGTGGGACATTCGCGCCGGCAGGCCTTGCACGAGACGCAGAGCTTCATGGTCTCGGCCATCTCGGGGGCGGTGAAGGCATCGGGGCCGAGCTGGCCCGAGATCGCGAGGCGCAGGGTGTTGGCGCGCCCGCGGGTCAGGTCGCGCTCGTCGCGGGTGACGCGGTAGCTGGGGCACATGACGCCATCCAGCGTCTTGCGGCAGGCGCCGTTGTTGTTGCACATCTCGACCGCGCCCTGAAAGCCGCGGCCGGCGCCGTGGTGGCCCTCCCACCGGAACACGGTAGAAAGCTCGGGCACGGCATAGTCAGGGCCGAAGCGCATCAGGCTGCGGTCGTCCATCCGGGGCGGGCGGACGATCTTGCCGGGGTTCATGAGGCCGACGGGGTCGAAGCGGTCCTTGACCTCCTCGAACGCCGACACGATCCGGTCGCCGAACATCTGGCGGTGAAATTCGGATCGCACGATGCCGTCGCCGTGCTCGCCGGAGTGGCTGCCCTTGTACTCGCGCACCATCGCGAAGGCTTCCTCGGCGATGGCGCGCATCGTGCGCACGCCGAGGTCCTGTTTCAGGTTCAGCACCGGGCGCACATGCAGCGTGCCGACCGAGGCATGGGCATACCAGGTGCCGTTGGTGCCGTGCTTGCGGAAGATCGCGGTCAGGCGGTCGGTGTAGTCGGCGAGGTCGGGCAGGCGCACGCAGCAATCCTCGACGAAGCTCACGGGCTTCCCCTCGGATTTCATCGACATCATGATGTTGAGGCCCTGCTTGCGGACCTCGATGATGCGCGACTGGAAGGCGGGGTCGATCGCCTCGACCACGCCGCCGGGCGCCTTGCCGGGGTCGCCCCAGCGGAAACCGAGATCGGCCATCAGGTCGTGGAGGGCTGCGAGGCGGCGGAGGTTTTCGGTCTGCTGGCCTTCGGCGAATTCCACGATCAGCAGGGCTTCGGGCGCGCCGCGCACGAATTCCTCGATCACCGGGCGGAACATCGGGATGTCGCGGGCCAGCGCGATCATGGTGGAATCGACCAGCTCGATCGCCGTGGGGTCGAGCGTGACGAGGTGCTGGGCCGCGTCCATCGCCTGGCGGAAGGTCGGGAAATGGCAGACCCCCAGCACCTTGTTCTGGGGCAGGGGCGAGAGTTTCAGGGTGATGCGCTCGGAGAAGGCAAGCGTCCCTTCGGAGCCCACCAGCAGATGCGCGAGGTTGATCGGCCGCCCGTTCGGCACCAGCGCGTCGAGGTTGTAGCCGCCGACCCGGCGGTAGACGTCCGGAAAGCGGGCGGCGATCTCGGCGGACTCGCGCGCGCCCAGGGCAAGGAGGTCCCGGATCAGGTCCGGGACCCGGCCGGCGGTTGCGCCCTCGTTCGAGCCGGGGGCGAGTTCGCCGAAGGTCGCGCGCGTGCCGTCGGCGAGGATTGCGTCGATGGCCAGCACGTTGTCGCGCGTGGTGCCATAGCGAAGCGAGCGCGAGCCGCAGGAGTTGTTCGCCGTCATCCCCCCCAGCGTCGCGCGCGACGAGGTCGAGACATCGACCGGATACCACAGCCCATGCGGCTTCAGCGCCGCGTTCAGGTGGTCGAGCACGAGGCCGGGTTCGACCACCGCCTCGCGCGCCTCCGCGTCGACCGACACGATCCGGTTGAGGTGCTTCGAGAGGTCGAGCACCACCGCCTCGTTCACCGTCTGCCCGCATTGCGAGGTGCCGCCGCCACGCGGCAGGATGGGCACGCCCGCCTCGCGCGCAGCCTCCATCGTGGCGATCACGTCATCCATGCTGCGCGGCACCACCACGGCCTTAGGCATCATCTGGTAGATCGAGGCATCGGTGGCATAGCGCCCGCGCGAGAAGGGGTCGGCCATCACCTCGCCCCTGACTGCCGTGCGCAGCCTGGCCGCCAGCGCGTCATCCCCGGAAGTCGTGATACGAGTCATTGACAGGCTGCCCCACTCTGTATTCTGTATACAAATCCTTAACCAGCCCGCGGCAGACGGGCAAGCGTGCAGATCGACCGACGAGCCTGCAGACCGACCGACAAGGGGACGCGCCATGGCCGGCAGACATTTCCTCCAGATCCCGGGGCCCTCGAACACCCCCGACCGGATCCTGCGCGCCATGGACCAGCCGGTGCCGGACCATCGCGGCCCGGGGTTCGGCGACATCGGGGCGAAGGCGCTCGATGGCATGAGGAAGATCTTCAAGACCCGCCAGGATGTGGTGATCTATCCCGCCTCGGGCACCGGGGCGTGGGAGGCGGCGCTGGTCAACACCTGCTCGCCGGGCGACCGGGTGCTGATGTACGAGACCGGGCATTTTGCCTATCTGTGGACCAGCATGGCGAAGAAGCTGGGCCTGCGGCCCGAGGCGATCGTCGGCGACTGGCGCCACGGCGCCGACCCCGTGGCGATCGCCGAGCGGCTGCGCGCCGACAAGGGCCACGAGATCAGGGCGGTCTGCGTCGTCCACAACGAGACCTCGACCGGATCGGTCACCCAGATCGCGGAGATCCGCCGCGCGATCGACGATGCCGGGCACCCGGCGCTGCTGATGGTCGACACGATCTCGGGGCTTGCCTCGATCGACTTCCGGTTCGACGAGTGGGGCATCGACGTCGCGGTCAGCGGCAGCCAGAAGGGGCTGATGCTGCCGCCGGGGCTCAGCTTCAACGCCGTCGGTGCGAAGGCGTGGGAGGCGCGGAAGCGCGCGAGCCTGCCGCGGTCCTACTGGGACTGGGAGGACATGAAGGGCCCGAACGAGAAGGGCTACTTCCCCTACACGCCCGCCTCGCTCATGCTCTACGGTCTCAACGAGGCCATCGACATGCTGCTGACGGAGGGGCTCGACACGGTCTTTGAGCGCCACGCAAGACTGGCCGGCGCGGCGCGCGCGGCGGTCGATCACTGGGGCTTGGGCATCCTGTGCGCCGAGCCGCGGCACCGCTCGAACGTGCTCACGGCCGTGATGATGCCCGAGGGGCATTCGGCCGACCGGTTCCGGCGCATCACGCTCGACGCCTTCGACATGTCGCTGGGCAACGGGCTGTCGAAGGTCGCGGACAAGGTGTTCCGGATCGGGCACCTTGGCGATTTCAACGATCTGATGCTGATGGGCACGCTGTCGGGCGTCGAGATGGGGCTGGAACTGGCGGGTGTCCCGCACGAGAAGGGCGGCGTGATGGCGGCGATGCGCCATCTGACCGGGAACGGCGCGGCCGGCGCGACAGCGGCGGCCTGAAGGCGGACGAGGGAAGGGCACCGGGGCGCGCGCGCACATGTGCGAGCGAAAAGACCCCGGGCCGAAGGGAAACGGACGGGTGCAGCCCGTCGCATCGAAGGGAGGAGACAAGACATGAAGATTTCGACGCTTCTGGCGGGCGTGGCGCTCGCGGCGGGGCTGGGCACGGCGGCGTCCGCGCTCGAGCTGAAGTTCGGCCATGTGGGCGAGCCGGGCTCGCTGTTCCAGGCGAGCGCCGAGGCGTTCGCCTCGTGCTCGAACGCGGCGCTGGGCGACAAGGCCGAGGTGGTGGTGTTCGGCTCGTCGCAGCTCGGCAACGACAAGGAGCTGCTGCAGAAGCTCAAGCTGGGCCAGGTCGAGTTCGCGCTGCCGTCCTCGATCATGTCCTCGGTCGATGACACCTATGGCGTGTTCGAGATGCCCTACATCATCAAGAACCGCGCCCATATGGCCCGGGTCTGGGCCGAGATGGAGCCGATCTTCCAGGCGGCGGCGCAGAAGAACGGCTACCGCGTCATCGGGCTGATGGAGAACGGCTTCCGCCACATCACCAACAACACACGCCCGATCAACAAGCCCGAGGACCTGAAGGGCATCAAGCTGCGCACGCCGAAAGGGGCATGGCGGGTCAAGATGTTCCAGCTCTATGGCGCAAACCCCACGCCGATGGCGTTCTCCGAGGTCTTTACCGCGCTCCAGACCGGCGTGATCGACGGGCAGGAGAACCCCTATGCCCAGATCGCCTCGGCCAAGTTCCAGGAGGTGCAGAAGTATCTCTCGATCACCGGCCACGTCTACACGCCGGGCTATGTGATGGTGTCGGACAAGCATTTCTCGGCGCTGCCCGAGGATGTGCAGACGGCGCTGCTGAACTGCGGCCAGTCGACCCGCGACAAGGTCTACGAGATCGCGGCGCAGATGGAGACCGACCTGCTGCAGGTGATCAAGGACGCGGGCGTCGCGGTGAACGAGGCCGACAACGCGGCCTTCGTTGCCGCCTCGAAGCCGATCTACGACGAGTTTGCGGCAACCGTCGAGGGCGGTCCGGAACTCGTGGAGAAGATCCGCTCGCTCGCCGCCGGCTCGTGACGCGCGGGGGCCGGCCGGGCGTGAGCCCGTAGTCGCCGGCCTGCCCGAGCCTTCCTCCCCCGCCGCGCGGGGGAGGCCATGACTGCCGGGCCGGGCGCGACGACACGCCCGCCCGGCCCCGCAGGAACCGACGCGGCCCGACCTTCTCCGAAAGCGACAAGACATGCTCTCTGCCGTCTCGCGCGCCCTCGAATGGGTTCTCGAATGGGTGGTCATCTTCCTGATGATCGCGCTCACGCTGGTGGTGATCGTTGCGGTGCTCTACCGCCTCGCCGGGGCGTCGTTCTCCTGGTACGACGAGGTGGCCGCGATCATGCTGGCCTGGATCACCTATTACGGCTCGGCGCTGGCGGCGCTGAGGCGGCGGCATATCGGCTTCGACACCGTGCTGCTGTCGCTGTCGCGGCCGCTGCGGATGGTGGCGGTGGTGGTGGCCGAGGTGATCGTCATCGGCTTCTTCGCGGCGCTGGCCTGGGCGGGGATGGAAGTGCTGGCGGTTCTGGAGGGCGACAAGCTGATCTCGCTGCGCTGGGTGCCGGTGCAGTTCACGCAGTCGGTGATCCCGATCGGCGCGATCCTGTTCATCGTCGCCGAACTGCTGAGCCTGCCGCATTACTGGAGCATGACGATCCGGGGCGTCTCGCTCGATCACGCCGAGATCGAGGAAGAGGTCGCGAGCGAGATGAAGAAGGCGGGGGCCAACTGACATGCTGATGCTGGGGATCGTGATCGCCATCGTCGCGATGATCTGCCTCAACGTGCCGATCGCGGTGGCGCTGGCGGTGGGCGGCATCTTCGGGCTGCTGGCCTACGAGGGCTGGGGCAGCCTGGTGACCATCGCGCTCGACATGTATGACGGCTCGACCAAGTTCTCGCTGATCGCAATCCCGATGTTCGTGCTGGCGGGCGCGATCATGAATGCGGGCGGGGTCACCGACCGGCTGATCAACTTCGTCACCGCGCTGATCGGCTTTGTCCGCGGCGGGCTGGCGATGGTCAACATCGGCGTGTCGCTGTTCTTTGCCGAGATCTCGGGCTCGGCGGTGGCGGACGTGGCGGCGATGGGGTCGATCCTGATCCCGCAGATGAAGAAGCGCGGCTATTCCGGGCCGCTGGCGGCCGCCGTCACCTCGTCCTCGGCGTCGCTGGCGATCATCATCCCGCCGTCGATCCCGATGATCCTGTATGCCACCTCGGCCGGGACCTCGGTCGAGCAGTTGTTCGTCGCGGGCGTCATCCCCGGGCTGATGGGGGCGGCCGGGCTGATGTTCGTCGCCTACGTCTTCGCGCGGCGCTACAACCTGCCGACCGAGGAAGCCTTCAACATGCCCCGGCTGCGCGAGACCTTCGTCGACGCGCTGCCGGCCTTCTCGCTGCCGGTGATCATCCTGGGCGGCATCTTCGGCGGCTTTGTCACGGCGACCGAGGCGGCGGGGCTGGCGGTGCTGGCGGCGCTGCTGGTGGGGGTGTGGTACAACCAGATCGACTTCCGGCACCTGCGGCGCGCGATGCTGGATGGCGGCATGCAGACGGCGGTGGTGATGCTGCTGGTGGCCGCCTCGGTGGTGATGGGCGGGTTCCTGACACGCGCGCAGCTGCCGCAGGAGCTGGCGCAGGGCATCCTGGACCTCACCTCGAACAAGTGGATGATCCTGCTGATCCTCAATTTCTTCTTCCTGGTGATCGGATTCTTCCTGCATTCGGCGGCGGCGATCATCCTGGTGGTGCCGATCGTCATTCCGCTGATCCAGGCGGCCGGGATCGACCCGATCCATTTCGGGCTGGTGGTGACGCTGAACCTGGCCATCGGCCAGCAGACGCCGCCGGTGGCCTCGGTGCTGATCACCGCCTGCTCGATCGCCCGGGCGAACATCTGGGAGGTGTCGAAGGTCAACATCTGGTTCATCCTGGTGCTGCTGGTGGTGCTGATGATGTGCACCTACATCCCGGCGATCCCGATGTTCCTGGTCGAGTATTTCTACCGCTAGTGTAGGCCGCCGTAATTA
>JAVVFE010000177.1:0-6735 GCA_032251175.1 Thermohalobaculum sp. | reverse complement strand
GGCGCCTTCCGCGAGAACCAGGCGGTGGCCGATCGCGCGATGGACAGCAACGACCTCGAGCGCGAGCGCGGCATCACCATCCTCGCGAAATGCACCTCGGTCGAATGGAAGGGCATCCGCGTCAACATCGTCGACACCCCCGGCCACGCCGATTTCGGCGGCGAGGTCGAACGCATCCTGTCGATGGTCGACGGCGTCGTGCTGCTGGTCGATGCCGCCGAAGGGCCGATGCCGCAGACCAAGTTCGTCACCTCCAAGGCGCTGCGCCTGGGCCTGCGCCCGATCGTCGTGCTCAACAAGGTCGACCGCCCCGATGCCGAGCCCGACCGCGCGCACGAGGAGGTGTTCGACCTGTTCGCCGCGCTGGGGGCCACGGACGCGCAGCTCGACTTCCCGCTGCTCTACGCCTCGGGCCGCTCGGGCTGGGCGGCGGATCATCTCGACGACCCGCGCGAGGGGCTGGGGCCGCTGTTCGACCGGATCGTCGCCCATGTGCCCCCGCCCGCGCAGGTCGCGCGCGCCGACGAGCCGTTCTCGATGCTCGCCACCACGCTCGAGGCCGACCCCTTCCTCGGCCGCCTGCTGACCGGCCGGATCGAGACCGGCCGCATCCGCACCGGCCAGACGGTAAAGGGCCTGTCGCGCGACGGGTCGGAGGTCGAACGCTTCCGCGTCTCGAAGATCCTCGCCTTCCGCGGCCTCGCGCGCACCGGGGTCGAGGAGGCGGCGGCCGGCGACATCGTCGCGCTGTCGGGCATGGCCAGGACCACCGTGGCCGACACGCTCTGCGACATCTCGGTCGGCGTGGCGATCCCGGCGCAGCCGATCGACCCGCCCACCATCACCGTCACCTTCGGCATCAACGACAGCCCGCTCGCCGGGCGCGAGGGCGCCAAGGTGCAGTCCCGCGTGATCCGCGAGCGCCTGATGCGCGAGGCGGAATCGAACGTCGCGATCCGCATCGCCGACACCCCGAGCGGCGAGGCGTTCGAGGTCTCGGGCCGGGGCGAGCTGCAGATGGGCGTGCTGATCGAGAACATGCGCCGCGAGGGCTTCGAGCTGTCGGTCTCGCGCCCGCGCGTCATCATCCGCGAGGAAGGCGGCCAGCGGCTCGAACCGATCGAGGAAGTCACCGTCGATGTCGACGAGGCCTATTCCGGCGTCGTCGTCGACAAGCTGGCGCAGCGCAAGGGCGAACTGGCCGAGATGCGCGCGGCCGGCGCCGGCAAGACCCGGCTGGTGGCCCATGTCCCGTCGCGCGGCCTGATCGGCTATCATGGCGAGTTCCTGACCGACACGCGCGGCACCGGCGTGCTGAACCGCGTGTTCCACGAATGGGCACCCTGGAAGGGGCCGATCCAGGGCCGCCGCGCCGGCGTGCTGATCTCGATGGAGGGCGGCGACTCGGTCGCCTATGCGCTGTGGAACCTCGAGGAGCGCGGGCGCCTGTTCATCGGCGCGGGCGAGAAGGTCTACGAGGGCATGATCATCGGCGAGCACAGCCGCGACAACGACCTCGAGGTCAACCCGCTGAAGGGCAAGCAGCTCACCAACATCCGCGCCGCCGGCAAGGACGAGGCGGTGAAGCTCACCACGCCGGTGCGGATGACGCTGGAACAGGCGATCGCCTATATCGACGACGACGAACTGGTCGAGGTGACGCCGGCATCGATTCGCCTGCGCAAGCGCCTGCTCGACCCGCACGAGCGCAAGCGCGCCGCGCGCGCGGCCGGCTGACGCATCGTTCGGTTGAAATCTCGCGCTCAATCTGCAATTGTGTCAATCGTGAGGCACAGAGAAAAACCCAACCAAGGGTTGCAGGCATTCACAGTGTCTTGAAAACGGCATTGTGAGGAGATCGAGTAGGTGAAGTCCGGTTTAGTATGGCAAACAGCGCGATTCCCGCGAGGCGGGAAATGGGGCGAACTGTTTCCCGTAATCGGCAAAAAACCGCCCAGATTGCCGGTCACAAACGAAGGCAACGCCAAGGATCATAGAGGTCAGGAATGAAACACCCAGTTGATGTGCATGTCGGGCAGCGTGTGCGCCAGCGTCGCTGGATGATCGGTATGACGCAGCAGCAGCTCGCGAACCATGTCGGCATCAAGTTCCAGCAGATCCAGAAGTACGAGACCGGGGCGAACCGGATCTCGGCCTCGCGGCTCTGGGATATCGCCGACGCGCTCGACGTGCCGGTCGCCTTCTTCTTCGAAGGGATCGAGGAGGCCGTCGGACACGACGCCAAGGTCGCCGGCGACATGCTGATGGACAAGGAAGCTCTCGAGCTGGTTCGCGCCTACTACGCGATGCCCGAGACCCAGCGCCGCCGCCTGTTCGACCTCGCCCGCGTGATGGGCGACGTCGCCTGAGGCCAGAATTGCGCTGAACCGCGACGGACCCGGCCGCACTGCGGCGGGGTCCCCGGCGGCGTCGGCACCCGGAAATTCCCCACAATGTCCGCCTCACCGGCCCTCGACGATCTGATCGTGCTCGCGCGGCGGCTGGCGGATGCCGCAGCGGCTGTCACGTTGCCGCGGTTCCGCGCGCCCGACCTCGCCACCGACGACAAGGGGGTGGGCAGCCTGTTCGACCCGGTGACCGCCGCCGACCGCGACGCCGAAAGCGCGATCCGCGCGATCCTGGCACGCGAGCGGCCCGACGACGCGATCCTCGGCGAGGAACACGCGGCGCAGGCCGGGCGCTCGGGCTTCACCTGGGTGATCGACCCGATCGACGGAACCCGCGCCTTCATCTCGGGCCTGCCGGTCTGGGGCACGCTGATCGCGCTCGACGACGGCGCGCGCGGCGTGATCGGGATCGTCGACCAGCCCTTCACCGGCGAGCGGTTCATCGGCCTGCACGACGCAGCCGGACCGCGCGCCATGCTGGAACACCGCGGCATGGTGCGGCGCATCGCCACCCGGCAGGGCCACGCCCTGTCCGACGCCATCGCCTTCACCACCGCGCCCGAGCTGTTCGCCCCGGCCGAGCAGGCCGGCTTCGAGGCGATCCGCCGGCGCGCGCGGCTGATGCGCTATGGCACCGACTGCTACGCCTATGCGCTGCTGGCGCTGGGTCATGTCGATCTGGTCGTCGAGGCCGGGCTCAAGGCCTATGACATCGCCGCCCCCAAGGCGCTGATCGAGGCGGCCGGCGGCATCGTCACCGACTGGCGCGGCGGCGAGTGCCGCTGGGGCGGGCGGGTTCTGGCGACCGCCCATCCCGCGCTCCACGCCGAGGCGCTGGCCCATCTCGACGCCGCGCTGTCCGGCTGAGCCCCGGCCCGGCGCGCGCCTCACCGCCCGCCGGGCGCGTCGGGCAGCCCGTCGAACCGCGGATGGAACCGCACGTTCGGGAAATGCGGCGCCAGCGAGGTGCGGAAGACCGCCTCGTTCTTGAAATAGCTGTTCGGGAACAGATGCACCTCGCGGCCCAGAAGCGCGCCGGCAATGGCGACATGCAGCCGGTCGGTCCAGATCGTCCGCGCGGCGCCCACCGCGGCGAAGAACCCTGCCACCGGCGTGTCCTGCCGGCCCTCGGCGCTGATGTCGCGGTTTCCGGGCGGGCTCGGCGCCGCCCCGGCGCGCTCGCGGTCGGTGCGCATGAACACCCCCGTCTCGCGCACCGGGGTGACCGGATCGGGCGCGAGAAAAAACGCCATGTCGTGGCAGAAGCGCGAGGTCGGGAAGCTCTCGCGGCTCTGGAATTCGTCGCGCCGGAAGGCGATCAGCCCTGGCACCGACAGGGCCGCCACGCTGTCCGCGCCGAAGGTCGAGGGCAGCACAACCGACCGCCCCGCGGCGCGCAGGATGCGCGCGACCATGCGCGCATGGTTCGGATACTGCCCGGCCAGCGCGCCGCCGCCACCGAACACGACCATCGGCGGCCACCCCCGGGTGGCAAGCCGCGTGCGCAGCCAGGCACGCTTGCGCAGGCGCTGCTGCGCCACCTCGGTCACCGCGATCCCGAAATGCCGGAAGAAGGCCCTGCTTCCCTCGGCGATCAGGGCATCGCCCCAGTTGCCGAAATTGGGCACATGCACGATCGCGCGCGCGCCCGCCTGGGCGCGGATCGCCTCAGCCAGCGCGGCATATTCCGGCTGATCGCGCAGGCCGTGCGCCGGGCTTGGCGCGCCGTCGGTCATGCGCCGCGCGGATCGGCGGCGGCGGGCGGCGGCAGATCGACCGCCGCCCGCTCGTCGAGCCGCCGATACAGCCGCTTGTCGATCCGCCGGCGCCAGAACTCGGCCGTGAACCAGCGCATGGAGCGCGGCGCGGACCGGTAGCGGAACGCGCGTTCCTGCACCTTGCGCGCGTCGCGCAGATCGGACGCCCCGGTCTCGATGTCGGCATGATCGACGATGCGCGGATGAACCATGTAGCTGGCCATCCGCGAGATGTCGCAGCTCCAGTCCGGAAGCATGCGCACCGGCAGGGCATGCGCGAGGAAGTGGCGCGCCCCGGCCGCGCTCATCACATAGCCCGTGCTCAGGAAAGGTATCCGTGCCACGCGGTGGGCCGTGTATCCCCCACCCAGCGCAACCTGCCCGGTGCGGTGCGCCATTCCTTGCCAGTGGTCGAGCGTCAGCAGATCGCCGGCCACGGCGATCTCGCCCCGCACCAGCGCGGCCAACGCCGTGCCGATGATCGCGTCGTCCTCTAGCAGCAGCGCCCGCGGCAGGCCGCGCGCGAGGATGGTGCGGCAAAAGCTCAGATGCGACAGCGCGCAGGCATATTCCCCGTCGGTCAGCGGGCGCCGGTTGCGATTCACCCGGGCCGTGCGGTCCACCATCGGCTCGAACTCGGCCGGCAGCGATTTCCGCCCGTCGACGCCGAACAGCAGTTCGTGGTCGAGCCCCAGTTGCCCAAGCCGCGCCAGCAGCGGCGCGCGGCGCGGCTCCGCGCCGGGCAGCGTCAGGACGAAGATCGGCAAAGCCTCGGACATCATCGGTCTTCCTGTCTGGCGCGCGGCGGCGGACGCCCATGTCCAATGCCGCGCGCGGGTCCGAAGTTCCCACGCCCTGCGCTCTCGCGCCAGTCGAAATTGGGCATACCGGGCACTCCTGCGTGCCCGGCAAGACAGAATGACGCGCCCTGCGGGTGCCCTTCGCCCGGCCAGAATGCTTATACTGACTGCCTCGGGCGCCCGACGCCCGCACGCAGCCGAAGGGCAATCCCATGCTCACACAGATCCGGGGTCTCCACCACGTCACCGCGCTCGCTGGCGATGCGCAGCGCAACAGCGACTTCTTCACCCGCGTCCTCGGGCTGCGCCGCGTCAAGAAGACCGTGAACTTCGACGCGCCCGAGGTCTATCACCTCTACTACGCCGACGGGGCGGGCACGCCGGGCACGGTGATGACCTATTTCCCGTTCCCCGGCATCGCCCGCGGCCGCCCCGGAGTGGGCGAGGCCGGCATCACCGATTTCGCGGTGCCGCCGGGGGCGCTCGGCTACTGGCGGGCGCACCTCGCCCGGCACGGCGCGACCGGCCTGCGCGCGGACACCGCGTTCGGCGAGGACCGGCTCCACCTCGACGGCCCCGACGGCGAGGGCCTCGCGCTGGTCGAGGTCGCAGGCGACCCCCGCACCCCCTGGGACGGCGGCGGCGTGCCCGGCGATGTCGCGATCCGCGGCTTTCGCGGCGTGCGCCTGCGCCTGCGCGACGGGGCGGCGACCGACGATCTGCTGCGCTTCATGGGCTACCAGCCCCTTGGGCGCGACGGCGCGCTCAGCCGCCATGCGCTGCCCGGCGGCAATGGCGCGGACATCGTCGATCTCGAGATCCTGCCCGACGGGCGCGACGCGGTGCAGGGCGCTGGATCGGTCCACCATGTCGCCTTCTCGGTCGCCGATCGCGCGGCCCAGGCGGCGGTGCGCGCAGCCCTTGCCGACACCGGCCACCACATCACCCCGGTGATCGACCGCGACTATTTCTTCTCGATCTATTTCCGCGCCCCCGGCGGCGTGCTGTTCGAGATCGCGACCGACGAACCCGGCTTCGCCCGCGACGAGGATCAGGCCCGTCTGGGCCAGTCGCTCAGGCTGCCCGCGCAGCACGAACACCTCAGGCCCTGGCTCGAACGGCACCTGCCGCCGATTGTCGACTGAGTTCGGCGTGCCTTGATCGGAACCGATCGGCAAGGCTCCGCCGCCCCGACCCCCGAGCCGGGGCCTCCTTCGGGTGTGGCGCGGCAAGGTGGCGCCCCGGGTCGAGCCTGGCGCACGCGCTGCCCTGCAACGAAGGCCTGGGGGTCGGATCAGAGCAAACCGGCATGCGCCGGCCACTTGGAACGGATCGGCGAGGCTCCGCTGCCCCGGCCTCCAAGCCGGGGCCTCCGTCGGGCGCGGCGCGGCAAGCGGCGCCCCGGGGTCGAGCCTGGCGCGCGCTGCCCTGCAACGAAGACCTGGGGGGCGGATCAGAGCAAACCGGCATGAGCCGGCCACCGTGCCGGGCGGATGCCGCCTGCCACCCGAATGGACACGGCGGCGAGCTGCCTCCCACCCCGCCTCACCCGCCCGCCATGGCCCGCGCGTCGAGCACGGCCGCGGCCCAGTCCTGCGGCCGCTCCTGCGGCAGGTTGTGGCCGGCGCCGCGGAACACCCGGTGCGCATGCGGGCCGGCGAACTTCCGGGCGTGATGCGCGGTGCTGCCGCTCACCCCGTCCGCGTCGCCGTCGATCGTGACCGCCGGCACCGCGATCGGCGGCTGCGCGATCAGCCGGGTCTCGATATG
>JAVVFE010000176.1:0-6773 GCA_032251175.1 Thermohalobaculum sp. | reverse complement strand
CTCGCCGACGAGCCCACCGGCAATCTCGACGAGGCGACCTCGGACGAGGTGGTGGGCCTGATCCGCGACCTGGTGCGCGCGGCGGGCGCCGCCTGCCTGATGGTGACGCATTCGACCCGGCTGGCGGCGATGCTCGACCGCCGGCTGCACCTCACCGCCGGACGGATCGCATGAGCGCGCCGGCGGACCCCGGATCGACGGGGGCTGGCCGACGGCGCCGGGATCGACAGCGCCCGGCGGCGGCGGCGACGCCGCGCCGCCCGCATCCCGCGCCGGGGCCAGGCCGCGCCTTGCCGGCGGGCTGTGGGTGCTGGGCGTCCTGCTCAGCCACTGGCGCCGCAAGCCGGGGCAGCTTGCGACGCTGCTGATCGGGCTTGCGGTGGCGACGGCGCTCTGGTCGGGCGTGCAGGCGCTGAACGACCAGGCCCGCGCCTCCTACGACCGTGCCGCGCGGGCGTTCCAGGGCGCGACGGTGCCGTCGCTGGTGGCGGCCGCGGGCGGCGATCTCGACCAGGCGCTGTTCGCCGCGCTGCGCCGCGCCGGTGTGCCGGTCTCGCCGGCGGTCGAGGGCCGGGTGCGCATCGCCGGCCACCCCTACCGGCTGATCGGCATCGAGCCGGTGAGCCTGCCCCGCGCCGCCGGCCTCACCGTGCTGGCCGGCGGCGAGGCGACGGGCGAGGGCTTCACCGATTTCGTGCTGCCCCCGGGCCGCACGCTGGCGGCGCCCGAAACGCTGGCGCGCCTGGGCCTGCCCGCGGGTGCCCGCCCGCTCACCGCCAGCGGGCACAGCCTGCCGCCGCTTGCGGTCTCGGCCGAGATCGCCCCGGGCCTCCTCGCGCTCGACATCGGCTTCGCGCAGGCGGCGCTGGGGCGGCCGGGTCGGGTCTCGCGGCTGTTGCTCGACCCCGGCTGGACCGGCACGCTGCCCGCCGATGCCGTCGGCCTGCGCCGCGTCGACCCCGCCCCCGGCGGCGAGATGGCCCGGCTGACCGAAAGCTTCCACCTCAACCTCACCGCCTTCGGCCTGCTCGCCTTCCTGGTCGGCCTGTTCATCGTCCACTCGGCCGTCGGCCTCGCGGTCGAACAGCGGCTCGGCATGTTCCGCACGCTCAGGGCCTGCGGCGTCCCGGCCGCGGGGCTCACCCGCGCGCTGATGGCCGAGCTTCTGGTGCTGGCGGCGGCGGCGGGCCTTGCCGGCGTCGCGGCGGGCTGGCTGATCGCGCGCGCGCTGCTGCCCGATGTTGCGGCCTCCCTGCACGGGCTCTACGGCGCCGAGGTCGCGGGCGTGCTGTCGCTCGGCCCCGGCTGGTGGCTCGCGGGGCTCGGCATCAGCCTCGCAGGCGCGCTCGCCGCAGCCGCGGCCGCGCTGGTCCGCGTCCACCGCCTGCCGGTGCTGGAAAGCGCCGCCCCCCGCGCCTGGGAGGCCGCGAGCCGCACCCGCATCGCCCGCCAGGGGTTGGCCGCGGCGGCCATGCTCGCGGCATCGGGCGTGCTCGCCGCCACGGCGCCGGGGCTCGGCACCGCCTTCGCCGCGATGGCCTGCCTGCTGGTCGGCGCGGCCCTTGGCCTGCCCGCGGTGCTGGGCCGCGTGCTCATCGCGGCCGAGGCCACCGCCCGGCGCCCGGTGCTGCACTGGTTCTGGGCCGACACCCGCCAGCACCTGCCGGCGCTCTCGCTCGCGCTGATGGCGCTGCTGCTCGCGCTCGGGGTCAATATCGGCGTCGGCACCATGGTCGGCAGCTTCCGCGAGGCCTTCACCGGCTGGCTCGACGGCCGCCTCGCCGCCGAGGCCTACCTGCGCCCCGCCTCCGAAGCCCAGCGCGCCCGGCTCGAGGCCTGGCTCGCCGCCCGGCCCGAGGTGACCGCAGTCCTGCCCAGCCGGGCCGAGGAGACCCGCCTCGCCGGCTGGCCGGTCGAGCTTCAGGGCTTCACCGACCACGCCACCTATCGCGACCACTGGCCCATGCTCAGCCTCGCGCCGGGTGGCTGGGACCGGGTGGCCGCGGGCGCGGGCGCGCTGATCAGCGAGCAACTCGCCCGCCGCGCCGGCCTTGCGCCGGGCGACGCGATCGCCCTGCCCACCCCCACCGGCGACTGGCGGCTCGGCGTCGCCGGCATCTATCCCGACTACGGCAACCCGAAAGGCCAGGTCCGCGTGGCGCTCGCGGCCATGGAGGCGCGCTGGCCCGGCGCCGCGTTCAACTCGCTCGGCGTGCGCGCGGCGCCGGGCGCGGTGCCGGGGCTGCTGGCGGCGCTCGAGGCAGACCTCGGGCTCGACCCCGCCGACATGATCGACCAGGCGGCGCTCAAGCGCGAATCGCGGGCGATCTTCGAGCGTACCTTCACCGTCACCGCGGCGCTCAACACGCTGACGCTGGGGGTGGCGGCGGTCGCGCTCCTGACCGCGCTGATGACGCTGTCGGCCCAACGCCTGCCGCAGCTCGCGCCGCTCTGGGCGCTGGGGCTCACGCGGCGCCGCCTCGCGCTGATCGAGATCGCGCGGATGCTCGCGCTCGCGCTGATGACGGCGCTGCTCGCCATCCCGCTCGGCATCGCGGTGGCATGGCTGCTGGTCGCGGTGGTCAATGTCGCAGCCTTCGGCTGGCGCCTGCCGCTGCACCTGTTCCCGGCCGACTGGGCGCTGCTCGTGGGCCTCGCGCTGGCCTGCGCCCTGCTCGCCGCCCTCGCCCCGGTGCTGCGGCTCGCCCGCACGCCGCCGGCGCAGCTTCTCAGGATCTTCGCCGATGAACGCTGAGCGCCGCCGCCTGATCCGCGCCCTCGGCGCCCTCGCGCTCATCCCCGCCGCGGCGCGCGCGCAGGGCTTCGCCGGGCTTGGCGCCACGGCCGGGGGCTTCGCCCCGGTGCTGCCCGCGACCCGCCTCGCCTTCCCCGCCGACCACGGGCCGCACCCCGCCTTCCGCATCGAATGGTGGTATGTCACCGCGGTGCTGACCGACGCGGCCGGGGCCGATGCCGGGGTGCAATGGACCCTGTTCCGCATCGCGCTGGCCCCCCCGGGCGGCGGCGGGACCGGCTGGCAGACGCCGCAGCTCTGGATGGGTCATGCCGGGCTCACCACCGCCACGACCCATCGCCACCACCAGCTTTATGCCCGCGGCGGGGTCGGCCAGGCGGGCGTCGGGCTCGCGCCGTTCCGCGCCTTCATCGACGACTGGCACCTGGCCGAGACCGCCCCCGGCCGGGGCAGCGGCTTCGGCCCGCTCGCGATGGCCGCGTCGGGCCCGGATTTCGGCTATGCGCTGACGCTCGCCTCGGATCGCGGCGTCGCCCTCCACGGCATCGACGGCTACAGCGTCAAGTCCGAACGCGGCCAGGCCTCGCACTACTACAGCCAGCCGTTCTTCGATGTCGCGGGCAGCATCTCGCTCGACGGCGCCGCCCGCGCGGTCACCGGCCAGGCGTGGATGGACCGCGAATGGTCCAGCCAGCCGCTCGACCCCGACCAGACCGGCTGGGACTGGTTCTCGCTGCACCTCGCACGCGGCGCCAAGCTGATGGTCTACCGGCTGCGCCAGTCGGGCGGCGCGCCTTACGTCACCGGCACCTGGATCACGCCCGGGGGGCACCCCGAGCCGCTCGCCCCCGGCAGCGTCTCGGTCGAACCGCTCGACTGGGCCGAGGTCGCGGGCCGCCGCCTGCCGCTGGTCTGGCGCATCGCTTTGCCCGGCCGCGGCCTCGAGATCGAGACCACCCCGCTCAACCCGCAAAGCTGGATGGCGACCGACTTCGCCTATTGGGAGGGGCCGATCCGCGCCACCGGCACCCATCCCGGGCGTGGCTATCTCGAACTGACCGGCTATTGACGGCGCCGGCGCCGGGCGGGCGCAGGAGAAACGCAGTCATCTTGATTATTGTTATATTTCAATAGTTTAAATATGCTTTCACGCGTGAAAGCCGCGTGAAAGCATGTCTCGCGCGGGCTGCCGAGGCCGGGCAGCGCCAGACTCGGCGGCCGCCGGGGCCGCCTCAGATCGCGGCCCGCAGCGCCTCCATCTTCAGCCCCAGGAACTTCAGCGCGGCCGCGTCGGTCAACCGGCCATCGCCGTCGAACTTCGTCGCGGAATTGCCGACCGCCACCTCGGGGTCGAACACGAAGCGCACCCCGAACGGGACCAGCATGAGATAGAGCGCCGAGGTCGCCCGCTGCCCGCCCGCCATCCCGGCCGCGGCCGAGAGGGGCGCGACCGGCTTGCCCGCCGTCGCCATCGGCCGCACCCGGCTCACCCAGTCGAGCGCGTTCTTCAGCACCCCCGGCGGGGCCTTGTTGTATTCGGGGGTCGAGATCACGATCGCATCCGCCGCCCGGATCTGGTCGACCAGCCGCGTCACCTCGGTCGGCATCCCCTCGGCCTCGAGATCGGCGTCGTAGAGCGGCAGGCGCAGGTCGGCCATCTCGAACCGATCGGGCGCAAACAGCCGCGCCGCCTCCCTCACCAGCATCGTGTTGGTGCTGCCCTTGCGCAGCGCGCCCGAGATGCCGAGCAGTCGTGTCATGCCGTCCCCCTCCCTGTCGCGTCCCCACACAGCTAGGCCGGATCGCCGCGCCGGCCAACCCCGCACGCGCACCATGGGGCGAAAGGGTACCCGGACATGCGGGCCGGGCGCGCCGCGAACGCAAAAGGGCGCCCGGCCCGGGCGCCCCTGTCGGCCGTTACGGCTGGGCGGGCCTCAGGCGTGGATCGCGCCCTGCCCGCAGGCCAGCGCCGCCTCGCGCACCGCCTCGGAATAGGTTGGATGCGCGTGGCAGGTCATCGCGATGTCCTCGGCCGCCGCGCCGAACTCCATGGCGACGCAGATCTCGTGGATCAGATCGCCCGCGCCGGGGCCGATGATGTGGGCGCCGAGAATGCGGTCGGTCTCGGCGTCCGCCAGGATCTTGACGAACCCGTCCGAGACCAGGTTGGCCTTCGCCCGGCCGTTCGCCAGGAACGGGAACTTGCCGACCTTGTAGGCGCGGCCCTCGGCCTTGAGGCTCTCCTCGGTCTGGCCCACGCTCGCCACCTCGGGCGCGGTGTAGATCACCCCCGGGATGACGCCGTAATTCACATGGCCATGCTTGCCCGCGATGACATCGGCCACCGCCATGCCCTCGTCCTCGGCCTTGTGCGCCAGCATCGGCCCTTCGATCACGTCGCCGATGGCGTAGATGCCGGGCACGCTGGTGCGCCAGTGGCCGTCGGTCGCAATCTGCCCCTTCGCGGTCATCGCGACCCCCAGCCGGTCGAGCCCCAGCCCCGCGGTGTAGGGCCGCCGGCCGGTCGCCAGCAGCACCACGTCGGCGTCGATGGTCGCCTCGCTGTCGTCCTTGCGCAGCTTGTAGCTGACCTTCAGCTTGGTCTTGAGCGCCTCGACCCCCTGCACCGCCGCGCCCAGGACGAACTTGAGGCCCTGCTTCTGCAGGATGCGCTGGAAGTGCTTGACCACCTCGCCGTCCTGCCCCGGCGTGATCTGGTCGAGGTATTCGATCACCGTGACCTCGGCGCCCAGCCGGCCCCAGACCGAGCCCAGCTCCAGCCCGATGACCCCCGCGCCGATCACCACCAGCCGCTTCGGCACCGCGGTCAGCTCCAGCGCCCCGGTCGAGGTGACGACGCGCTTCTCGTCGATCTCGACGCCCTTCAGCGAGGCCGGCTCGGAGCCGGTGGCAATGACGATGTTCTTCGCGTTCAGCACCTGGTCGCCGACCTTGACCTGGCCGGGGGCGACGATCTCGCCCCAGCCCCGGACGTAGTCGACCTTGTTCTTCTTGAACAGGAACTCGATGCCCTTGGTGTTGGCCTCGATCGCTTCCTGCTTGTAGGCGATCATCTGCGGCACATCGACCTCGAGGCCCGAGGCCTTGATGCCCATCTTGCGGAAATTGCCCTGCGCCTCGTGCAGCATCTCGGAGGCATGCAGCAGCGCCTTCGACGGGATGCAGCCGACGTTCAGGCAGGTGCCGCCCAACGCGCCCCGCCCCTCGACGCAGGCCACCTTCAGCCCGTTCTGCGCCGCGCGAATGGCGCAGACATAGCCGCCCGGGCCACCGCCGATCACCACCACGTCATATTCGGCCATTGTCTGTCCCTCTCGTTGTCTGCGGCGCCGGCGCCCGGCCCAGACCGGGCCGGCACGCCACCGCGGCGGCGCGCGCCCGGGCGTGGCCGGGCCGATCGGCGTGTCAGAGATCCATCAGCAGCCGGCGCGGATCCTCGAGGCTCTCCTTCACCCGCACGAGGAAGGTGACCGCCTCCTTGCCGTCGACGATCCGGTGATCGTAGCTCAGCGCCAGATACATCATCGGCCGCGCCACGATCTGGCCGCCCACGACCATCGGGCGCTCCTGGATCTTGTGCATGCCCAGGATGCCCGACTGCGGCGGGTTCAGGATCGGCGAGGACATCAGCGAGCCATAGACGCCACCGTTCGAGATGGTGAAGGTGCCGCCCTGCATCTCGGCCATCGACAGTTTCCCGTCGCGCGCCTTCGCGCCGAACTCGGCGATCTTCTTCTCGATCTCGGCAAAGCTCATGGCGTCGGCGTCGCGCACCACCGGCACCACCAGGCCCGAGGGCGTGCCGACCGCGACGCCGATATGGGCGTAGTGCTTGTAGACGATCTCGTCGCCGTCGATCTCGGCATTGACCGCCGGGATCTCGGCCAGCGCGTGGCAGCAGGCCTTCACGAAGAACGACATGAAGCCCAGCTTGACCCCGTGCTTCTTTTCGAACTGGTCCTTGTACTCGCTTCGCAGGTCCATCACCGCGGACATG
>JAVVFE010000175.1:0-6812 GCA_032251175.1 Thermohalobaculum sp. | reverse complement strand
CTCCGAGCGCACCATGCCAGCCCAGATCACCGCCATCGGCCTGCTTGTCCTGTCCAACGTCTTCATGACCTTCGCCTGGTATGGGCATCTGAAGTTCAAGGCCACGCCGCTCGCGATCGTGATCCTCGCAAGCTGGGGCATCGCCTTCTTCGAATACTGCCTTCAGGTGCCGGCGAACCGGGTCGGGCACAACGTGTTCTCGGCCGCCGAGCTGAAGACCATCCAGAAGGTCATCACCCTGTCGGTCTTTGCCGTCTTTTCCGTGACCTATCTGGGCGAGGCGCTGCGCTGGAACCACGCCGTGGGCTTCGCGCTGATCGCGGCCGGCGCCTTCTTCGTGTTCCAGAAGTGGTAGCGCGCGCGCGCGCGCCGGCCAGGGCTTGATCCGCGCCCCGGTTCGGGGCTAGGTGAAGACCGGCCGCGGACTGCCTGCGGTCATGCGGACGTGGCGAAACCGGTAGACGCGACAGACTTCAATTGGAGTGCCCGCGGGGAAATCCGCGGCGTAGAACCGCTCAAAGTCGGGGAACGCTAACGGGCGCGCATGCGCGTGCCCCAGGCCAATCCCGAGCCAAGCCCCCGGCCGGGGGAAGGTGTAGAGACTGGACGGGCGGCGCCTAAGGCCGGACGGCGATGGCGAAGGGACAGTCCAGACCACGAACGCCGCAAGGCGGCGGCGAAAGCCGAAGTGGCAAGAAAATCTGTTTCTCTTGGAGAGTGCGGGTTCGAGCCCCGCCGTCCGCACCACAGCCCCTCGCCCGTGCGCTTCGTGCCATCGGGCGAGGGCGCATGCCGGCGCGCGTTGCGCGAAACCTGCCGGCCCCCCCCCGCGCGCCGCTGCCCCGGCCCCCGAGCCGGGGCCTCGCAACGCACCGCTGACGACGTGAGGCCCCTGGGTCAAGCCCGGGGCGCGCAGCACAGTCAGCACGGCATGAGTCGGGCTCAGGGAAAACGGGTATCAGATGCGGCGAACGTCGCCATCACAGCCAGTCCTGCAAGATGGGGATCAGCGGCAGGTCGGCCGGGGGCATCGGAAAGCTGCGCAGCTCGCCCTTGCGCGCCCAGGCCAGGCGCTGGCCCTCGCGCGGGGTCACCGCGCCTTGCCACTTGCGGCAGGCATAAAGCGGCATCAGCAGGTGAAACTCGGCATAGGCGTGGCTGGCGAAGCTGAGCGGCGCGAGGCAGCTTGCCCAGGTGTCGATGCCCAGTTCCTCGTGCAATTCGCGGATCAGGCAGGCCTCCGGGGTCTCGCCCGGCTCGACCTTGCCGCCGGGGAACTCCCACAGCCCTGCCATCGACTTGCCGGCCGGGCGCTCGGCCAGCAGGACGCGCCCGTCCGGGTCGATCAGCGCCACCGCCGCGACCAGGACCAGGCGCCTGCCCGCCACCTCAGGAGCGGTAGTCGGCATTGATCTCGATGTAGCGCTTGGTCAGGTCGCAGGTCCAGACCGTGGCCTGCGAGGCGCCGACGCCGACATCGACATGCAGGTCCAGTTCGGCCCGCTTCATGTAGGCCGCGCCATCGGCCTCGCGATAGCCGGGCGACACCCAGCCCCCTTCGGCCACCACGATGTCGCCGAAGCGGATCGACAGCCGGTCGCGGTCGGCCATCTCGCCCGATTTGCCCACCGCCATGACGATGCGGCCCCAGTTCGGGTCCTCGCCCGCCACGGCGGTCTTGACCAGCGGCGAGTTGGCGACGCTCAGGCCGATCCGGCGCGCTGCCGCCTCGGAGGTCGCGCCCGAAATCGTGATGCGCACCAGCTTGGTCGCGCCCTCGCCGTCCTTGACGACCTGCACCGCAAGGTCGCGCATCACCTGCTCCAGCGCCGCGGCGAAGGCGGCAAGCCGCGGGTCGGCGGCATCGCTGATCGGCGCCATCGCGGCCTTGCCCGTCGCGCCCACCAGCAGCGTGTCCGAGGTCGAGGTGTCGCTGTCCACGGTGATCGAGTTGAACGTGCGATCGGTCAGGTCGCGCACCACGCCCTGCAACAGCGGCTGGCTGATCGCGCAATCGGTGAAGATGAACACCAGCATCGTGCCCATGTCGGGCGCGATCATGCCCGAGCCCTTGGCAAAGCCTGCGATCGTGACCTGCGCGCCGCCCAGATCGGCGCGGGCGACCGCGCCCTTGGGGAATGTGTCGGTCGTCATGATGGCGCGCGCCGCCGGCTCCATCGCGTCGGGCGCGAGCGCCGCGGCCAGTTCGCCCAGCTTGGCGGTGATCCGCGCATGCGGCAGCGGCTCGCCGATCACGCCGGTCGAGGCCATGAAGCAGTTGCCGGGCGCCGTGCCCAGCGCCGCCCCCGCGGCCGCCATCACCCGCTCGACCGCCTCGCGCCCGTTGCGCCCGGTGAAGGCGTTCGCGTTGCCCGAGTTCACGACGATGCCAAGCGCCCCCGTGCCGCCGCCCGACAGCGCCGCGATGCGCTCCTCGCACCACAGCACCGGGGCCGAGCGCGTCGCCGAGCGGGTGAAGGTGCCGGCGATCACCGAGCCGGGCGCAAGCTCGGCCAGCATGACGTCGAGCCGCCCCTGATACCGCACCCCGGCCGCGCCCGCCGACAGGCGGACACCGGCGATGGCGGGCAGGTCGGGGAAGCGCGCGGGGGCGAGCGGCGACACCGGCGCTGCCTTCTTCTTCCCCAGCTTCTCCTCGAGCGCCGCGATCTCGGCGGTCACCGCCTCAAGCTCGCGCCGCTTGGCCGCGAGCGCGGCCGCATCATCCTGCGTCGTCATCCCCGGGTTCCCCGCTTGCGTGCCGTCAGTTTGCGCCGCCCGCGGGCGCGATCAGGTCGTCGGCGCGGATCGCGGCCGCCGGCACCGGCGGGTCGGCCATGGTCACCGTGGTCGCGGCGCGCAGCTCCTCCATGATCTCGCCCTGGATGGTCTGGACCAGCGTGCCGGCGAGATCCTCGCGCACCTCGTCGAAGGCGGGGATCGGCTTCTGGCGGCGCTCCTCGACCTTGATCAGGTGCCAGCCGAAGGGCGACTGCACCGGCCCGGCGATCTGGCCGGGCTGGGTCGCGAAGGCGGCGTCAGCGAATTCGGGCACCATGTCCGCCTTCACGAAGAAGCCGAGATCGCCGCCCCGGCTGGCGGTGCCGTCGGTGCCGTGCTCGGCCGCGAGCGCCGCGAAATCGGCGCCGGCATCGAGCTGGGCGCGCAGATCCTTGGCCTTCTCCTCGGTCTCGACCAGGATATGCGCCGCGCGGACCTCCTCCTCGGGGGTGGCCGCGGCGTATTGCGCGTCATAGGCGGCGCGCAGGCGTTCCTCGGTCATGCGCGTGCTCATCTCGGTGCGCAGATAGGCGTCGGCCAGCACCGCGCGCACCTGGTTGCGGATCGACAGCGCCACATCCAGCCGGTCGTCCAGCTTTGCCGCCCGCGCCGCCTGGTCCAGCAGGGTCTGGTCGATCAACTGGTCCAGCAGGCCCTGGCTCAGGATCTCGTCCGGCAGGTACTGATACTGCTCGGGCAGGTCGCGCCTGAGCGAGATGATCTCGCCCAGCGTGATCTCGCGGGTGCCGACCGTCGCCAGCACGTTGGCCGCGCTCACGTCGAGGGCGGGTGCGTCGGCGGGCGCGTCGGCGGGTGCGGCCCCGGCCGGCGCGGCGGGCGGCGTCGCGGGATCGGCAGTCTGGGCGCCCGCGGGCAGCGCGAGCACGAGGGCGGCAAGCGCCCCCGCGGCCAGGATCCGGGTCGTCTCGGTCGGTCGCATGGTCTCGTGCCTCCTCTGGCGCCGGGGGCGGGGGCGTTGACACTGCCCTGCCACCCCAATACATCACGGGCGGGCTTGCCGCATGGCTCGGCTGGCACAGTTACGGCGCTGGGCGCTGCCCGGCAAGCCACGGCAGGAAATATTTTTCGCGACGCGACCGTGGGTTTCGCGGGCGTGCCTGCGGAACGCACGGGCCGCCTTGGTCCGCAGGGGAGACGGATATTCATGCTTGGACTGGGCGCGCTCGCGCGAAAGGTGTTCGGCTCGACCAATGACCGCAAGGTCAAGGCCGCAGGCCGCGTCGTCACCGCGATCAACGCGCTCGAGCCGGAGTTCGCGGCGCTGAGCGACGACGAGATCCGCGCCCGGACGCAGACGTTCCGCGACCGCGTGGCGGCGGGCGAAAGCCTCGACGACCTGCTGCCCGAAGCCTTCGCCAACGTCCGCGAGGCGTCCAAGCGGGCGCTGGGGATGCGGCCGTTCGACGTGCAGCTTCTGGGCGGCATCGTGCTGCACGAGGGCAAGATCGCCGAGATGAAGACCGGCGAGGGCAAGACCCTGGTCGCCACCATGCCGGTCTATCTCAACGCCCTGACCGGCAAGGGCGTGCATGTTGTCACCGTCAACGACTACCTGGCCCGGCGCGACGCCGAATGGATGGGCAAGGTCTATAACTTCCTCGGGCTCACGGTCGGCGTCATCGTGCCGGGCATCGACGACGAGGCGCGCAAGGCGGCCTATGCCTGCGACGTGACCTATGCCACCAACAACGAGCTGGGCTTCGACTACCTGCGCGACAACATGAAGTTCGCGCTGACCGAGATGGTCCAGCGCGGCCACGCCTATGCCATCGTCGACGAGGTCGACTCGATCCTGGTGGACGAGGCGCGCACGCCGCTGATCATCTCGGGCCCGACGGAGGATCAGTCCGAGCTTTACGTCGCGCTCGACCGCGTGATCCCGATGCTGGGCGAGGACGCCTACGAGAAGGACGAGAAGCAGCGGTCGATCTCGCTGACCGACCACGGCAACGAGGAAGTCGAGCGCATCCTCACCGAGCAGGGGCTGCTGAAGGACGGCGCCAGCCTCTACGACCCCAGCTCGGTCACGCTGGTCCACCACGTCAACCAGGCGCTCAGGGCGCACAACCTGTTCCAGAAGGACCGCGACTACATCGTCAAGGCCGGCAAGGTCATCATCATCGACGAGTTCACCGGCCGCATGATGGAGGGGCGCCGCTATGGCGACGGCCTGCACCAGGCGCTGGAAGCCAAGGAAAAGGTGGCGATCCAGCCCGAGAACGTCACGCTCGCGTCGATCACCTTCCAGAACTACTTCCGCCTCTACCGCAAGCTCGCCGGCATGACCGGCACGGCGCTGACCGAGGCCGAGGAGTTCATGTCGATCTACGGCCTCGACGTGGTCGAGATCCCGACCAACGTGGCGGTGGCGCGCGTTGACGAGGACGATCAGGTGTTCCGCACCGCGCCCGAGAAGATCGCCGCCATCGTCGAGGCGATCAAGGACGCGCGCGAGCGCAAGCAGCCCGTCCTCGTCGGCACCACCTCGATCGAGAAGTCCGAGACGCTGGCCGCCGAACTCAAGCGCCTCGGCGTGCCGCACCAGGTGCTGAACGCGCGCTACCACGAGCAGGAGGCGCATATCATCGCCCAGGCCGGCCGCCCCGGGGCGGTGACGATCGCGACCAACATGGCCGGGCGCGGCACCGACATCAAGCTGGGCGGCAATGCCGAGATGATGGTCGCCGACGCCCTGAAGGGGGTCGAAGGCGAGGCGGCGCGCGCCGAGATCGCGGCCCGCATCGAGGCCGAGGTCGAGGCCGGGCGCCAGGAAGCCCTTGCCGCCGGTGGCCTCTGGGTGATCGGCACCGAACGCCACGAGAGCCGGCGCATCGACAACCAGCTTCGCGGCCGCGCGGGCCGCCAGGGCGATCCGGGGCGGTCGAGCTTTTTCCTGTCGCTGCAGGACGACCTGATGCGGATCTTCGGGTCCGACCGGCTCGACTCGATGCTCCAGCGCCTGGGGCTGCAGGAGGGCGAGGCGATCGTCCACCCCTGGGTGAACAAGGCGATCGAGAAGGCGCAGAAGAAGGTCGAAGCGCGCAACTTCGACATCCGCAAGAACATCCTCAAATACGACGACGTGATGAACGACCAGCGCAAGGCGATCTTCGAGCAGCGCCGCGACATCATGGAAGCCGAGGACGTGAGCGACACCGTGCGCGACATGCGCCACGCCGTGATCGAGGAGCTGGTCGCCCGCCACATCCCCAAGCGCGCCTATGCCGACCAGTGGGACACCGAGGGGCTGGAAGCCGAGATCCACAAGACCCTCGCCCACCCCTTCCCGGTGAAGGACTGGGCGGCCGAGGAAGGCGTCGACGACGAGACCATCGCCGAGCGCCTGATCGAGGAGACCGACCGCCTCTATACCGCCAAGGTTGCCGAGATCGAGCGCCAGCACGGCGCCGGCGTGATGCAGCAGGAGGAGAAGCGCGAGCTTCTGCGGCTGCTGGACCATCACTGGCGCGAGCATATCGTGATGCTCGACCACCTGCGCTCGGTGATCGGCTTCCGCGGCTATGCCCAGAAGGACCCGCTCAACGAGTTCAAGTCCGAGGCGTTCCAGTTGTTCGACGGCCTGCTCAGCCAGCTTCGCCACGACCTGACCGCGCGCCTTTCGTCGCTTCGCCCGCTGACCGAGGCGGAAATCGCCGAACGCCAGCGCGCCATCGCCGAGTTCGAGGCCCGGATGCGCGCCGAGGCCGAGCGCGCGACGGCCGAGCAGGCGGTGGGCGCCGCGGCCCGGGCGGGCGCCACCCCCGTCGCCGCGGGCGCCACGGCGGCCGCGGGCGCAGTGGCCGCCGACAGCGCCGAGGGCGGCGTGGCACTGGCGGTCGATCCCGCCGAGGTCGAAGGCTGGGGCAAGATCAGCCGCAACGCCGCCTGTCCCTGCGGGTCGGGCAAGAAGTTCAAGCACTGCCACGGCAAGCTGACCTGAGCCGGCCGCGGCATCGCACCATACCCGGCGGCCCGGTCACACGGGCCGCCGATTTCGTCTCGCGGATGCG
>JAVVFE010000174.1:0-6841 GCA_032251175.1 Thermohalobaculum sp. | reverse complement strand
GCCGTCGGCCGTTCTGGCGGCGATAGTGGTAGTCGCGGTGGCGGGCCTGGTCGAGCAATTGCGCACCGCCATCCCCGCCTTCTTCAAGACCGACGCCTACCGCGAGCGCCGCCGCCGCATCGACGAGAGCTTCGAGGAGCGCCACAACACCGGCTTCGAGGCGATCGAGGCCCGCGCCCGCGCCGACGGCATCGGCCTCTTGCGCACGCCCATGGGCTTCGCCTTCGCGCCGATCCGCGACGGCGAGATCGTCAAGCCCGACGCCTTCCAGAAACTGCCGGCCGACGAGCGCCAGCGCATCCAGACCCGGATCGGCGAGTTGCAGACCGAACTTGCCGCCCTGATGCGCCTGATGCCCGAGGAGGAGGAGAAGCGCCGCGCCGAGATCCGCGCGCTCAACGCCGAAATGGCCCGCACCGTGGTCGACGGCGCCATCGCCGGTGCGCGCGCGGCCTTCGCCGACGTGCCCGCCGCCGCCGCCCGGCTCGACGCCATGCAGGGCGACCTGATCGACAATATCGAACTGTTCGTGCTCGACCTCGGCGAGGGCGAGGAAAGCCCCTTCCCCGAGGCCGCGCTGCCGGTGGCCGAAGACCCCCGCTTCCGCCGCTACCTCGTCAATGTCGTCGTCGCCAACGGCGCCGCCGATCACCCGTCCGGCGCGCCGGTGGTCTACGAGGACCACCCGACGCTGGCGCGCCTGGTCGGCCGGATCGACCACACCGCCCGGATGGGCGCGCTCGAGACCGATTTCAGCATGATCCGCGCCGGCGCGCTGCACCGGGCGAATGGCGGCTTCCTCGTGCTCGACGCGCTGCGCCTGCTGCGCGAGCCCTGGTCGTGGGACGCGCTCAAGCGCGCGCTGCGCTCGGGCCGGGTCGCGATCACCTCGGCGGCCGAGGAACTCAGCCTGATGGCCACCATCTCGCTCGAACCCGAGCCGATCCCGCTCGACGTCAAGGTGCTGCTGATCGGCGAGCCGATGATCTACCATCTGCTCGCGGCGCTCGACCCCGAATTCGACGAACTGTTCAAGGTCGAGGCCGATTTCGAGGACCGCATGCCGCGCGCGGTCGCGACCATGCCCGACTATGCCCGCCTGATCGGCGCGACCGCCCGGCGCGCGGGGCTGCGCCCGCTCGACCCCGGCGCCGTTGCCGCCACGATCGGCGAGGCCACCCGCATGACCGGCGATGCCGAGCGCCTGTCGCTCCGGCTCGGCCTCGTCGCCGACCTGCTGGCCGAGGCCGACCACTGGGCGGCCGAAGGCGGGCGCGGGCGGATCGCGGCCCGGGACATCGCCCGCGCCATCGCCGAGCGCGAGCACCGTGCCGAGGGCCTGCGCCGCCGCTGGCACGAGGAAATCTCGCGCGGCACCGTGATGATCGACACCGACGGCGCGCGGGTGGGCCAGGTCAACGGCCTCACCGTCATCGCTGCCGGCGGCGCGGGCATGTTCGGCGCGCCCTCGCGCATCACCGCCCGGGTGCGGATGGGCACCGGCCGGGTGATCGACATCGAGCGCGAGACCAAGCTCGGCGGGCCGATCCACTCCAAGGGGGTGCTGATCCTGTCGTCCTACCTCGCCGCGACCTATGCGACCGAGGCGCCGATGTCGCTCTGGGCGTCGCTGGTGTTCGAGCAGTCCTATGGCGGGGTCGAGGGCGACAGCGCCTCCTCGGCCGAGCTTTACGCGCTCCTCTCCGCGCTCTCGGGCCTCGCCCTGCGCCAGGACCTCGCGGTGACCGGCTCGGTCAACCAGCTCGGCCGGGTGCAGGCAATCGGCGGCGTGAACGAGAAGATCGAGGGCTTCTTCGACATCTGCGCCGGGCGCGGGCTGACCGGCTCGCAGGGCGTGCTGATCCCTGCGACCAACGTCTCGCACCTGGTGCTGCGCCCCCGCGTGGTCGAGGCGGCGGCGGCCGGCCGCTTCCACATCTACCCCGTCGCCGACATCGACCAGGGCATCGCGCTGCTCACCGGCCACCCGGCCGGCCAGCGCGGCGCCGACGGGCGCTTCCCCGCGGCTTCGGTCAACGCGCTGGTCGAGGCACGGCTGCGGGCCTTCGCCGAGGCGCGGCGCGCCTTCGCCGCGAAGGACGCCGAGGACGAGCCCGAAGCCGGGCCGGAGACCCGCGATGATGACGACGCCTGATCCCCCCGGCGCCGCGTTCACCCGGGTGCTGGTGACCCTCACCGGCACCGGCGGCAGCCGCGCGCTGCTCGAGACCGCCTGCCTCGCCGCCCGCGCCACCGACGCGGCGCTGGCCGCGCTCTATGTGCGTGAGGAACGCCTGGCCGACCTCGCCGCCCTGCCCTTCGCCGCCGTCCTCGCCCCCGGACAGGGCAGCGCCGAGCCCCTCACCCCCGCCGCCGTCGAACGCGCCTGGGCGCGCGCCGAGGCCGCCTGCCGCGCCGCGCTCCACGCCATCCGCCCCGCCATCCCCGCCGCCTTCGAGGCCGCCGCCGGCCGGCTCGAGGCGGTCCTCGCCGGCCGCGCCGGGCCCGGCGACCTCGTGGTGCTGGGCATGGGCGAGGGCATGCCGCCGGCCCCCTCCGAGGCGCTGGTCAAGGCCGTCGCCACCCTCGCGGGCGCGGTGCTGATCGTGCCGCCCGCACGGTCCGGCCGCGCCGGGCCGGTCGTCGCGATCGACGACGGCGACCCGGCGGGCGCCGGCACGGTGCGGCTGGCCGCGCGCCTCGCCACCGCCGCCGGGCGGCGGGCCGCGGTGCTCGCGCTGGCGCAGCCCGGCGCGCAGCCCGCCCTCGCCGCCCGCGCCCGCGCGCTCGCCGGCCACCCGATCGCGGTCCATGCCTGGCCCGCCGACCAGGCCGGGCTGATCGGCGACGCGCTCGCCGCCCTCGCCCCCTCGATGGTGGTGGCAGACCTCGCGGGCCCGCCCTTCGCGGCGCCGGGCGCGCTCGCCCACACGCTCCGCCGCCTGCGCGCGCCCCTCCTGCTGCTGTCCGAAGCCGCCGCCCGCCGCATCGCCGCCCCCGGCGCCCCCCCGCCCGGCTAATACCAGCTTGCAATGATCGGAACCGATCGTTGGGATTTCCGCTGCCCCGGCCCCCGAGCCGGGGCCTCGTTCCGGCCGCTGACGACGCGAGGCCCCGGGTCAAGCCCGGGGCAGCACAGTCAGGACGGCATGAGTCGAACTCAAGAAAAACTGGTATAAGACGCGGGCCGCGCGGGCCGTCCCAACACCCACTCACACCCCCAACGCCCGCCGCGCCCCGGCCCCCGAGCCGGGGCCCCGCCACACAACGCAAACGGGCGAGGCCCCGGGTCAGGCCCGGGGCACAGCGGCCCAACGCGTGCGGCACTGCCAACGGCACCGCGGACAGGCGAGCGCCCCCGCGCCTCCCCCCGCCGTCACTCCCTGCGGCCCTCGATCACGCCCAGCGTGCGGCCCGGGCCAGGGTCGAGGCAGGCCTCGATCGCGGCGCGCTCCAGCACCTCCTCGGCCTCGAGCCGGGCGACCAGCCGGGCCACCGCCTCGCGGTTGTCGCCGATCGCCTTCGCCGCGCGCGCGCCCGCCTCGCCGATCAGCGCCGCCACCGCCTCGTCCACCCGCGCGGCGGTGCGGTCGGCGAAGGTCCGGGGCTGGGCGATCTCGCGGCCCAGGAAGGGGTGCTCCTCGGACTGGCTCAGGTCGACCGGCCCGATGTCCTTGCCCATGCCCCAGCGCGCCACCATTGCCCGCGCCATGGCGGTGGCGCGGCGGATATCGTCCTCGGCGCCCGAACTGACCGAGCCGAGGAACACCTGCTCGGCCGCGCGCCCGGCCAGCATGATCGCAAGCTGCGCCCGCAGATAGCCCTCGGGCAGGGTGTGGCGCTCCTCCTCGGGCAGCAGGTGCGTGCCGCCCAGGCTGCGCCCGCGCGGGATGATGGTGACCTTGAACAGCGGATCGGCGTCCGGCAGGTAGAACGCCGCCGCCGCGTGGCCCGACTCGTGGACCGCGATACGGTGGCGCTCCTCGGGCCGCATCGCCAGCGTGCGGACCGTGCCCATCATCACCCGGTCGCGCGCCTGGTCGAGATGGCTGCGCGTCACCTCGCGGGCCTCCTCGCGGGCGGCGGTGATGGCGGCCTCGTTGATCAGATTGCGCAGGTCCGCGCCCGAGAACCCGGGCGTCCCCGCCGCGATCTCGTCGAGCATCACGTCGGTGGCCATCGGCACCTTCCTCGCATGCACCTCGAGGATCGCGCGCCGCGCCGCCCGGTCGGGCAGCGCCAGCGTCACATGCCGGTCGAACCGTCCGGGGCGCAGCAGCGCGGGGTCCAGCACATCGGGCCGGTTGGTCGCGGCCAGCACCACCACCGCCTCGCGCCCGGTGAAGCCGTCCAGCTCCGCGAGGATCTGGTTCAGCGTCTGCTCGCGCTCGTCATGCCCGCCGCCCAGCCCGGTGCCGCGCACCCGGCCGATGCTGTCCAGCTCGTCGATGAACACGATCGCCGGCGCGGCCTTGCGCGCGGCCTCGAACATCCGCCGCACGCGCGAGGCGCCGACGCCGACGTAAAGCTCGATGAAGGCCGAGCCCGAGGTCGAGAAGAACGGCACCCCGGCCTCGCCCGCCAGCGCGCGGGCCAGCAGCGTCTTGCCGGTGCCGGGCGGGCCCATCAGCAGCACGCCGCTCGGCGCCCGGGCACCCAGCCGGGCAAACCGCTCGGGGTCGCGCAGGAAATCGACCAGCTCGGCCACCTCGCGCTTGGCCTCGTCCTGCCCGGCGACGTCGGCAAAGGTCACGTCCGGCCGCTCGCCGCTGACGCGCCAGACCTTCGAGCCCAGGATGTCGCCGCCCGCCCCCGGCAGGCCGCCCATCCGGCGCATCATCAGCACATAGAAGCCGATGATCAGCAGCCAGGGCAGGAACCACATCAGGCCCGAGGTCTCGCGCGGCGCGGTGCTCCAGACCGTCACGCCGCGCTCGTCCAGCAGCGGCAGCAGGTTTGGGTCACCCATTTCCGGCGCGTTGGTGCGCAGCTTCGGCGCCGTCGCGCCCGGCCCATCGCCCAGCGTCGGCGTCGCGGTGATCCGGGTGCCCTCCAGCTCGACCTCGGAAATCTCGCCCGCGCTGATGCGCTCCTTCAGCACCGAATAGGCCACGTCCTCGACCGACACCCCCCCGCCATCGCCGATCACCGCCCGCATCAGCGCCAGCATCACCAGGAACAGCGCCGCATACAGCCACAGCGGCGGCACCTCGCCCCCGCCCGGCCCGTCCCGGCCGCCCGGCGTGTTCCTGCCGCCCTGTCCGTCCCTGTCGCTCGGCGCCATCGCGTCCTCCAGCCCGGGCACTACATGATATTCAATATAGCACGCTAGGCACGCGCCGCGCCGCCCGCCTTGACACGGGTCAATGGGTGGCGGCGCGTCCGAATTGCCCCTTGCCGCAGACCCTGCCCCGCCCGAGGATGGCGCACCCGCCCGACGCCCCCCGCCCAGCTATCCGCCGACTTCCCGCTCGACGACCCGCACGAGGCCCGCATGACACCGCCCGAGACATCCGACCGTGAACGCGACCTGATCGCCCGCGCCGCTCGCGTCCTGCCCGCCGGGGGGTTCGGCAACTTCGCGCCCGACATCGTGCTGGCCCGCGGCGCGGGCGGCCGCGTCTGGGACGAGAGCGGGCGCGCGTATGTCGATTTCCTGATCGGCTCGGGCCCCATGCTGGTCGGCCACGGCCACCCCGAGGTGGTGGCGGCGGTCGCGGCCCAGCTCGACCGCGGCTTCACCTTCTTCACGCTCAACGCCGCCGGCATCGAGCTGGCCGAGGCGATCTGCGAGGCCGTTCCCTGCGCCGACCAGCTCCGCTACGTCTCGACCGGCTCCGAGGCCGACATGTATGCCATGCGCCTCGCCCGCGCGCACACCGGGCGCGAGCGCATCCTGAAGTTCGAGGGCGGCTATCACGGCATGTCGGCCGAGGCGCTGATGAGCCTCGCCCCCCAGCACCTCGCCAATTTCCCGCAGGCCGTGCCCGATTCCGCCGGCATCCCCGAGGCCGTGCGCCGCGCGATGGTGATCGCCCCGTTCAACGACATCGACGCCATGCGCGCGACCATCGCCGAACACGCCGACACGCTCGCCGCCGTGATCGTCGAGCCGCTGCAACGCCTGATCCCGCCCGCGCCCGGCTTCCTCCAGGCCCTGCGCGACGAGACCGCGCGCCACGGCATCGTGCTGATCTTCGACGAGGTGGTCACCGGCTTCCGCCTGGCTTACGGCGGCGCGCAGGAGGTCTATGGCGTGACCCCCGACCTCTGCACGCTGGGCAAGGTGATCGGCGGCGGCTTCCCGCTCGCCGCCATCGCCGGGCGGCGCGAGATCATGGCGCATTTCGACAAGGCCGCGGTGGGGGCGGAGAAATTCACCTTCCAGATCGGCACGCTGTCGGGCAACCCGGTGGCCTCGGTCGCGGGGCTTGCCACCCTCGCCATCCTGCGGCGCGAGGGCGCCTATGCCCGGCTGCGCGCCACCGGCCAGACCATCATGGACGCACTCGGGCGCGAATTCGCCCGCGTCGGCATCCCGGTCCAGGTGGTGGGCGACCCGGTGCTGTTCGACGCGGTGTTCACCGACCGCCCGGTGCGCAGCTACCGCGACGTGCTGGCGGGCGATGTCGGGCGCATGCGGCTGTTCAACGCCACCCTGCGCCGCCATGGCATCCTGAAGCCCGACTCGAAATTCTACGTCTCGCTCGCCCATGACGCGGCCGACGTGGCCCAGACCTGCGCCGCCATCGCCGCCGCCGCGGACGCGGTGGCTGCGGCCGGCTGATACCAGTTTTCCTTGCGCCGACTCATGCCGTCCTGACTGTGCTGCGCGCGCGCG
>JAVVFE010000173.1:0-6873 GCA_032251175.1 Thermohalobaculum sp. | reverse complement strand
CGCCCCTGCGCGCGACACCCGTTAGCCCTTCGCGCGCCCCTGCGCGCGACACCCGAGGCCCTTCGCGCGCGCCCCTGCGCGCGGCACCCGGCCGCGCGGCGGCGTGGGGGGCGGACCCCCACCCCCTCCCTCCCCCACGAGGGGGGAGGGGGCCGCGATGTCCGTCCCGGCGCGGCCGGGCTCAGGCGACGGGGTCGGGGTCTGGGAGCGGCGTCTTCATCGTCACCAGTTCCTCGGCCGCGGTGGGGTGGACGGCGACGGTGCGGTCGAAGTCCTCCTTGGTCGCGCCCATCTTCACGGCGATCGCGGCCATCTGGATCATCTCGCCCGCGGCGTGGCCGGCGATGTGGACGCCCAGCACCCGGCGCGTGTCCCTGGCGACCACCAGCTTCATCAGCATCCGCTCGTCGCGGCCCGACAGCGTGTGCAGCATCGGCCGGAAGGCCGAGCGGTAGATCTCGACCGGGCCGGCGGCCCGGGCTTCGGCCTCGGTCAGGCCGATGGTGCCGATCTCGGGTTGGGTGAAGATCGCGGTCGCCACCAGCGCGTGGTCGGCCGGGGTCGGCGTCGCGCCGAACACGGTGTCGGCGAAAGCCTGCCCCTCGCGAATCGCCACCGGGGTCAGTTGCAGCCGGTCGGTGACGTCGCCCACCGCGTAGATCGACGGGATGGCGGTCTGCGACCAGGCATCGACCGCGACCTCGCCCTTGCGCCCCAGCGTGAGCCCGGCGCGGTCCAGCCCCAGCCCGTCGGTGTTGGGCACGCGGCCGGTGGCGGCCAGCACCAGGCCGGCCGCGCGGGTCTCGCCCGAGGTGAGGCTGACGCTCAGGCCATCGGCGGTGCGCTCGATCGCCGCGACGTCCGTATCGGTCAGGATCTCGATGCCCTTCTTGCGCATCTCCTCGGCGACATGGGCGCCGAGATCGGCGTCGAAGGTCCTGAGCACCTGGCGGCCGCGGTAGACCAGCGTGACCTTGACGCCCAGCCCGTTCAGGATGCCCGCGAATTCGCAGGCGATGTAGCCGCCGCCCATCACCACCGCGCGGTCGGGCAGGCGGGGCAGGTCGAACATCTCGTTCGAGGTGATGGCGTGCTCGCTGCCGGGGAAGTCGGGCACGAAGGGGCGCCCGCCGGTGGCGATCAGGATGTGGCGCGCGCGGATGCGCCGGCCATGGGTGGCAAGCTCGACGGTGTGGGGGTCGGCCAGCGTCGCGCGGGTGCGGAACAGCTCGACCCCGGCGAGGTCGAGGTTGCGGGCGTAGCTCGCTTCGAGCCGGGCGATCTCGCGGTCCTTGTTGGCGATCAGCGTCGCCCAGTCGAAGCGGCGCGCGCCAACCTCCCAGCCGAAGCCCGCGGCATCCTCGAACGCCTCGGAGAAGGCCGAGGCGTAGACCAGCAGCTTCTTCGGCACGCAGCCGCGGATCACGCAGGTGCCGCCGAAGCGGTATTCCTCGGCAATGCCGACGCGCGCGCCGTGATTGGCCGCGACGCGGGCCGCGCGCACGCCGCCCGAGCCGCCGCCGATGACGAAAAGGTCGAAATCGAAGTCGCCCATGGGGTTCCCCCTTGCTTGCCTGCCGCCGGCGCGGCCCCTGAGATAGGCAGGGGCGGGCGGGATTGAACCCGGCCGGCCTGCGCTCGCGAAAGCGTGATCGGGCTCAGTCCGCGCCGATCACCTGCGCCGTGCCGTCCTCGCGGCCGATCACGATGGCGCTGGCGAGGCCGCAGAACAGCCCGGTCTCGACCACGCCGGGGATGACGTTGAGATCGCCGTTCAGCCGCTCGGGGTCGGGGATCGCGCCGAGATGGAGGTCGAGGATGTGGTGCCCCTCGTCGGTGACGAAGGCGCCGCCGTCATGCCCGGGGCGCAGCGCCATGCGCCGCCCGCCCAGGCCGTGGGCGTCGAGCACCCGGGCGATCAGCCGCGCGGTGGTCTCGTGGCCGAAGCGCACCACCTCGACCGGCAGCGGGAAGGCGCCCAGCGTCTTCACCTGTTTCGAGGGGTCGGTGATCACCACCATCCGGTCCGAGGCCGCGGCCACGATCTTTTCCTGCAACAGCGCCCCGCCGCCACCCTTGATCAGCCGGCGCGCGCCGTCGAACTCGTCGGCGCCGTCGATGGTGAGGTCGAGCCAGCCCGCGTCATCCAGCGTCGAGAGCGGGATACCCAGCGCCGAGGCCTGCGCCGCGGTGCGCGTCGAGGTCGGCACGCCGATCACCCTCAGCCCCTCGGCCTTCATCCGCTCGGCCAGCAGGCGCACCATCCAGTCGGCGGTCGAGCCGGTGCCGAGGCCGAGCGTCATGCCGGTCTCCACATAGTTCAGCGCGCGGGCGGCGGCGGCGCGCTTGGCGCGGTCGGCGGGGGCGAGGGCGTCGGTCATCGCAGGGGCTCCGTCGTCTGGCCGCGGACGCGGCGCCGGGGGGGTCGCGCGGCACTATACCCGCCGTGCAAGGTCGCGCCAGAGCCATTCCCGGTCGAGATTGAACGGGCCGGGCGCAGGACCACCTCATACAAGGGCCATGGTGAACGCAGGATTGAGAGAGCATGTTCCTCAGCGTCTTCGACATCTTCAAGATCGGCATCGGCCCGTCATCCTCGCACACCATGGGGCCGATGGTGGCGGCGGCGCGCTTTCTCGAGGTGCTGGCGGGGGGCGAGAAGATCCCCGGCGCGGGGCGCCTCGCGCGGCTGGGCTGCCGGCTGCACGGCTCGCTCGCCTTCACGGGGCGCGGGCACGCGACCGACCGGGCGGTGATCCTGGGGCTTGCGGGCTTCCGGCCCGACACGCTCGACCCGGCGAAGGCCGAGGCCGCCGAGGCCGCGATCCGCGCCACCGGGCGGATCGACCCGCCGGGGCTGGGCGAGCTTGCCTTCGATCCGGCGACCGACCTGATCTTCGACTACGGGCCGGCGCTGCCGCTGCACGCGAACGCCATGGTGCTGTCGGCCTGGGACGAGGCGGGGCACCTGTATCAGAGCGAGACCTATTACTCGATCGGCGGCGGCTTCGTGCGCACGGCGCGCGAGATGCAGGCCGATGGCAGCGCGCCGGGGGCGCTGGGCCATGGCGTGCCCTATCCGTTCGACAGCGCCGCCGCGATGCTGGCGATGGCGCGCGAGACCGGGCTGTCGATCGCGCAGATGAAGCGTTTGAACGAGGAGACGCGGCTGGCGCGCTTCGACCTCGACCGCCGGATCGACCGCATCTGGGAGGTGATGAACGCCTGCATCGAGCGCGGCATGGCAAAGGGCGGCATCCTGCCGGGCGGCTTGGGCGTGCGCCGGCGCGCCAAGGGCATTCACGATCAGTTGGTGGCCGAGCGCGGGCTGAACCGCCAGATGCCGCATGTCGCCAACGACTGGCTGAGCGTCTATGCCATGGCGGTGAACGAGGAGAACGCGGCCGGGGGCCAGGTGGTGACCTCGCCCACCAATGGGGCGGCCGGGGTTTTTCCGGCGGTCTGCCGCTATTACCTCGACCACATTGTCGGAGCCAACCACGAGGGCTTGCGCGAGATGTTCCTGACGGGGGCTGCAATCGGCGGGCTGATCAAGCACAACGCATCCATCAGCGGCGCCGAATGCGGCTGCCAGGCCGAGGTCGGCTCGGCCGCGGCGATGGCGGCGGCGGGCTTGTGCGCGGCGATGGGCGGCAGTCCCGGGCAGGTCGAGAACGCCGCCGAAATCGCGCTGGAACACCATCTGGGCATGACCTGCGACCCGGTGAAGGGGCTGGTGCAGGTGCCCTGCATCGAGCGCAACGGCTTGGGCGCGATCAAGGCGGTGTCGGCCGCCTCGCTGGCGCTGAGGGGTGATGGCGGGCACATCGTCTCGCTGGATGCCTGCGTGCGCACGATGCGCGAGACCGGGCGCGACATGAGCGAGAAATACAAGGAAACCTCGCTGGGCGGGCTCGCGGTCAACGTGCCGGACTGCTGAGACCGGCCGGCATTGAGCGGGGCCAATCGTCGGAAACCCACCGCGCGCGCCCTGCCCCCGGGCCGGGGCCTCGATGGAGCCCCGTGTGGCGCCAGAGCCGTCGAGGCTCCCTCGGTCGAGCCCGCGACAGCGGAGCATGGGCGGCCGTCAACGCAATCTGGTGTGAGGGCGGCGATTGACGGGCGCAGCGCGATGGCTCATATGCGCGTGGCCAGACCCTCGGAGCCGCGATGATCCCTGCCCGCCTCGCCCCCCTGCTGTTCGCCCTGATCCTGTCGGGGATCATGTCGTGCCTGGTGACCTGCGTCGCGACCCTGCGCAATGTTGGCATGGTGCCCGACTTCGCCGCGGTCTGGCTGGCGACCTGGATTTCGGCATGGGCCGTCGCCTTTCCCACCGCGGCGGTGGTGGCACCGCTGGCGCGCCGGGTGGTGACGCGGATGGTGCGGGCGGACTGACGCCGGATGCAGGCCGGTCGGGTCAGGCCGGGCCGGGTCAACCCGAGCGGGATGGGGTGGCTGCCTTGCCGGGTCGGGTGTCTGCCGGGCCGGGTGCGGCCGGGTGGTGCGGGGCCGGGGCAGGCGCTTGCCGGGCCCGCTCAGGCGGGGCCGGGCAGGCCCACGGCTGCGACCACCGCATGGACCAGCGCGCCCAGATGGGCGCGTTCGACCATCACCAGCGCGCCGGGGCCGTCGAATTCCATCTCGACGACCGGATGCGCCGCCTCGTTCGAGGTGCCGACCCGCCTGCCCGGCGCGAAGCCCAGGCCGTCGAGCGGCCAGACCAGACCGCGCGACCGGCGCGCCGCCACCGGCAGCAGCGGGAACACCGACACCCGCGCCCCGGGCCTGAGCCCCAGCCGCAGGCGCCGCCCGGCGGGCGCCAGCGCGATCGCGTCCTCGGCGCCCAGCAGGATCACCGGCTTGGCGGGATAGCGCAGCATGGCGTGGAACACCGCCAGCATGTGATCGACCCGCCCGGCGGTGAAGCCCACGCCCAGATAGAACGGCGCCTCGGTCGCATACAGGCATTTCTCGAAATCGGTGGTGTCCTGCTCGGCCAGGTGGATCAGCCGGGTGCGCCCGCCGTCGAAGCCGGCGGGGTCGGGCAGCGAATCCATGTCGCCGATCACCGCGATCGCCCGGCGCCCCAGCGCCGCGAGCCGGGCCGCGCCCCGGTCGGCCGCGATCAGGCCGGGGGCGAACGCCATCGCCTCGGCCAGCATGGCGGCGGTGAACGGGCCGTTGCCGACCAGCGTCACGGGTTGCGCAAGGCGCAGGGGAAGATCGCTCATGCGCCCGAGCCTTGTCCGCCGCGGCCGGGCGCGTCAATCCCGGGCGCGTCAGTCCCGGGCGGGCGCGGCGGGCCGGGTGCCGCGCGGGGGCGCCAGCATGGGGGCGCGCTTGACCGGCCCGGGCAAATACGCGACCCTTCTTCGGGTGGATTTTTCTTGAGGACTGGTGGCATGCACGGGAATTCGAGGCGTCTCGACGTCTGTCTGGGCGATTTTGCCATCTCGATCCAGGGCTATGACGAGCCGCTCGCGGTGCTCGAGGAAGTCTTGCGCATCGGCCAGCGCGTGCTGGCCGAGACCCCCGACCTGCTCAACAGCGAGGCGGTGTTCGACGAGGCGACGATGACCGAGGTGATCGAGCGCGTCGCCCGGCGCACCGGCGTCGATCCCGACGCGCTGGGCGCCGTGCCCGGCATCGTGCTGGTGCATCGCCGGGACGAGACCGATGGCGGCATCGCCTCGGTCCGCCGCGCGGCCGCCGCCGCCGCCGCCAACGGCCTCGACACCGAAGCCCCCTCGGCGGGCGTGGACGAGGATGGCGCGGCGCCGGATGACGGGGCCGGGACGCCGCCCCGCCGCGCGGACGGCGCGGCAGCGAAGCACACCCCCGAATGGGACGCGACCGCGCCCGGCGACGCGGACGAGGACGCGGACGAGGGCGACGACGCGGGCGACCACGCGGGCGACCACGCGGGCGAGGGCGACCACGCGGGCGAGGGCGACCACGCGCACCCCGACGAGGAGGGCGAGGCGGAGCGGGTGGTGAACATCTTCGGTGGCCCCGCGCCCGAGCCGGCACCGCAGGGCACCGGGCGGCGCCCGCTGTTCGGCGCGCGCACCGCACCTGCGGACGCGCCCGCGACGCCCGCGGCTGCGGCAGCGGGCACAGGCGCCGCCGCACCCCGCGCGCCCGAGCGGCAGGCGCCGGGCGGTGTCGGCCTGGGCGACCGGTTCGAGAGCCTGCTGGCCAAGGTCCACGGCCGAACCGCCGAGCCCGCGCCGGCCCCCGTGGCCGCCCCCGCAGCCCGGCCGGCCGAGCGCATGAGCCCGGCCGAGGTCGCCGCCGCCGCCGGGGCCGAGGACGCGCAGGACGCGCTGCTGAGCGCCGCCGCCTTCCTGACCGTGATCCGGCGGCAGTCCCGCTTCACCCGGCGCGAGCTGCTGGCGGTGTTCGACGAGATCCCCGGCGAGTTCCCGCGCACGCTCGAGATTCAGATCAAGGGGATCGGCAAGCTCACCCGCAACGGCGCGCTGCGGCGCGTCGACGACGACCATTTCGGCCTGAGCCGCGAGCTGATCGAGAAGTTCGAGCCCCTGCTGCGGCCGTGATGCCGCGGCGCTCCGGGGGTGTCCCGCAGGCGCCGCCGGCGGGGCGGGCGCGGATCGTCGCTCAGCCCGCCCCGCGCTCGTCCCGGCCGCGGGCATCCGGGTCGGGCTTGCCGATGCCCAGGAACACGCGCCGGCAGGGCAGCGCCCAGAGGATGCCGAGCCCGAGATAGATGGCGAGTTCGAGCATGACGGGCGGCCGCTCGAACAGCCCCACCAGGGTCGCGGCCAGCACGATATAGACCGGCAGTCCCAGCACCAGGATGGCAAGCGCAAGGCGCCGTCGGGTCTTGTAGGTCATGCGCCTCTCTCC
>JAVVFE010000172.1:0-6914 GCA_032251175.1 Thermohalobaculum sp. | reverse complement strand
GGGACAGTGATGAGAGCTATCGAGATACCCGCACCAGTTCTTGCGCCCAAGGCGCGTGCGTCCGCATGCGGGCGCGCGGATGGCGGGCGGATCGGGCGACCGGGCGCAGTGCATCCCCTTGCCGCGGGGGCGCGTGCTCCGTAAACCTCACAGGAGAGCGAAGGGTTCGGTGCGTCGTGCGCGGCGTGCGCGCCCTCATGAACCTGGCGCATGCGGGTGCGCCATGTGCGCCGGGGCGGCAAAAGCGGGGCGGGCGGGGCCGGATGGTCGAGTGGCGGCTGAGCGATGGACTGGTGCCCTATCCCGAGGCGGTCGCCGTCATGGAGGGGCGCGCCGACGCCATCGCCGCCGGGCAGGCCGAGGAGTGCATCTGGCTGCTGGAGCATCCGCCGCTGTATACCGCCGGAACCTCGGCCCGGGTCGAGGATCTGCTGGAGCCCGGCCGATTCCCGGTGTTCCAGACCCGGCGCGGCGGCGAATACACCTATCACGGGCCGGGGCAGCGGGTGGTCTATGTCATGCTCGACCTCAACCGTCGCGGGCGCGACGTGCGCGCCTTCGTGCGGGCGCTGGAGGACTGGGTGATCCGCACCCTGGCCGAATTTCAGGTGACGGGCGAGCGCCGTGCCGGCCGCGTCGGCGTGTGGGTGGTGCGCCCCGACCGCCCGCCGGGCCCCGATGGCCAGCCCGCCGAGGACAAGATCGCCGCAATCGGCGTGCGCCTGCGCCGCTGGGTCAGCTTTCACGGCCTCGCGATCAACGTCGAGCCCGAGCTGGAGCATTTCGCCGGCATCGTGCCCTGCGGCATCCGCGGGCATGGCGTCACCAGCCTGGTCGATCTGGGGCTGCCGGTGACGATGGCAGATCTGGATCTGGCGCTGCGCCGCAGCTTCGGGGCGGCGATGGCGGGTGCCGGGCCGGCGGCCGCGCCACCTGCTGCGGGCGGGGACGCCGGCGCCGGCCACGGCTGAGTGAGGCGCCGTGACCCCGGGCGCGGTTGCCGGGGGTTGCGTTTCGGGGCGCGGCTGCTAGCTCTAGGGGCGACGCCCGGACCCGTCGCGAGACCGCCGGGGCGCCGCGACATGACCGAAGACAGGGAGCCAGACGAATGAGGAAGATCGCCAGCATTGCCGCAGCCCTTGCGGCGCTTGCCATGGCCGGTGCGGCGCAGGCGGGGGACGCCGACGCGGGCAAGAAGGTGTTCAACAAGTGCAAGGCCTGCCACAAGCTCGAGGAAGGCAAGAACGGCGTCGGGCCGTCGCTGCACGGGCTGGTCGGCCGGCCGATCGGTGTGGTCGCCGGGTTCAAGTATTCCGACGCGATGACCGCGTATGGCGCCGGCGGCAAGGTCTGGGACGAGGCGGCGCTGACCGCCTATCTCGCCGACCCCAAGGGCGTCGTGCCGGGCACCAAGATGGCCTTCGCTGGGCTGAAGAAGCCCGAGGAGATCGCCAACGTGATCGCCTATATCGCGCACGAATCCGAGTGACGCGCGCAGGCTGATCCGCGCGATCGCCGCCGATCGACGGGCGCATCCGGGCCGGGTGCGCCCGTCTTTGCTGCGGTTGGACAGGCGCTCGGGCGGATGGCGCCACAGGCGCCCGGGCGGATGGCGCCGAACGCGGCATCAGAGCACGGCGGCCGCACCGGGCGGGAAGGTGCGGGAAGGTTCAGTCGCGCGCAGGTCAGCACGTCCGGCGAGCGACTGCCCTGCGCGGGCCCGCGGAGCGGCGCGCAGGGCGGCAGGACTGCATCGCGCTTCCGTCAGGCAGGAAAGCCGGGCCGCTGCGACAGAAAGGCCCGCAGGAACGGTCTCGGCGATGCCCGTGGACGGTTGCCGGATCGGGCGGCCCGGGGTAAACCCGCGAGTACATGAGATAACAGCCGGCCTTGGACCGGCGCAGGGTTCTGCGAACAGGAGCACAGCATGGCCGACGCGGCTGTCCATGCCCACGACCACGAGCATCCGGGGTTCTTCACCCGGTGGTTCTGCTCGACCAACCACAAGGACATCGGCATCCTCTACCTGTTTACCGCCGGTGTGATCGGGATCGTCTCGGTCGCCTTCACGATGTATATGCGCCTCGAGCTGATGGAGCCGGGCGTGCAATACATGCTGCTGGAGGACGGCACGCCGAACGGCCATCTGTGGAACGTCATGATCACCGCGCATGGCGTGCTGATGATGTTCTTCGTGGTCATCCCGGCGCTGTTCGGCGGTTTCGGTAACTACTTCATGCCGCTGCACATCGGCGCGCCGGACATGGCCTTCCCGCGGATGAACAACCTCAGCTACTGGCTGTTCGTGGCGGGCTCGTCGCTGGGCGTGCTGTCGCTGTTCGTGCCGGGCGGCAACGGGCAACTGGGCACCGGCGTGGGCTGGGTGCTCTATGCGCCACTGTCGACGACCGAGTCGGGCATGTCGATGGACTTCGCGATCTTCGCGGTGCATCTGTCGGGCGCCTCGTCGATCCTGGGCGCGATCAACATCATCACCACCTTCCTGAACATGCGCGCGCCGGGCATGACGCTGATGAAGGTGCCGCTGTTCGCCTGGTCGATCTTCATCACCGCATTCATGATCTTGCTGGCGCTGCCGGTTCTGGCGGGCGCGATCACCATGCTGCTGACCGACCGCAACTTCGGGACGACCTTCTTCGACCCGGCCGGCGGCGGCGACCCGGTGCTCTACCAGCACATCCTGTGGTTCTTCGGACATCCCGAGGTCTACATCATCGTGGTTCCCGCCTTCGGCATCGTGAGCCACGTGATCTCGACCTTCTCGAAGAAGCCGATCTTCGGCTATTCGGGCATGGTGTTCGCGATGGTCGGCATCGCCGTGCTGGGCTTCGTGGTCTGGGCGCACCACATGTACACGGTCGGTATGTCGAAGAACGCGCAGGCCTATTTCATGCTGGCGACCATGGTCATCGCGGTGCCCACCGGCATCAAGATCTTCTCGTGGATCGCGACCATGTGGGGCGGGTCGATCGAGCTGAAGGCGCCGATGCTGTGGGCCTTCGGCTTCCTGTTCCTGTTCACGGTCGGCGGCGTCACCGGCATCGTGCTGAGCCAGGCGGGCATCGACCGGGCCTATCACGACACCTACTATGTCGTGGCGCACTTCCACTATGTGATGAGCCTTGGCGCCGTGTTCGGCATCTTTATGGGCATCTACTACTGGATCGGCAAGATGTCGGGCCGGCAGTATCCCGAGGGGCTGGCCAAGCTGCATTTCTGGATGATGTTCATCGGCGCGAACATCACCTTCTTCCCGCAGCACTTCCTGGGCCGCCAGGGCATGCCGCGCCGCTACATCGACTACCCGGAGGCGTTTGCCTTCTGGAACTACATCTCGTCGATCGGTGCGTTCATCTCGGGGGCCTCGCTCATCCTGTTCCTGTACATCCTGTGGTACACGCTGACCCGGGGTGCAAAGGTGACCGAGCACAACTATTGGCACGACGAGCTGGGGACGCTGGAATGGTCGTTGCCGAACCCGCCGCCAACGCATACGTTCGAGGAGCTGCCCACGCGCGCGATGTGGGACAAGCACGCGCACTGAGGGCGTCCATGTTCGATCGCAAGGAAAAATCGGCCGGGGGGAGACCCCCGGCCGCTCGCGCTCAGGACCGGCCCCGCGCTGCGCCCGAGAGCGACTGGACCGAGCGATCCGACATGCCAGTCTACCGCGTCGTGCTGTGGCCCAACCGGTCGCTGTCGCCCCGGGCGCGGCGTTGGGTGATGGTGCTGGTGGCGCTGGGCCTGACCGCGCCGGTCGTGCCCTACATTGCCACGCCGATCTTCTGGGGCCTGCTGCCGTTCGAGGGCGCGGCCTTCTTCGCGCTGTGGCTGTCGTTCCGGCGCAACGACGCGGATGCGCAGCTCAGCGAGGTGTTGTCGATCTGGCCCGACGAAATCCGGGTCGAGCGGCGCGAGCCCTCGGGCCGGGTGCTGCGCTGGCGGGCCGATCCCTACTGGGTGCGGGTGATGATCCATGTCGGCGGGCGGCCGGAAAACTACCTGACGCTGAAGGGCGGCGGGCGTGAGATCGAGCTTGGCGCCTTCCTGAGCCCCGAGGAGCGGACCAGGCTGGCCGGCGATGTCGAGCAGGCGATCCAGAAGGCGCTGCGGTCCCAGCCATGACGGCAGCGTTCTGGGACAAGGTGCGCCGCGAGGTTGCCGCCTGCGGCCAGGCCGGCGACTGGCGTGGCGCCGAGGCGCGGTTGATGGCGGTCGCCGCGCGGCCCGACGCGCCGCCGGCGGTGTTCCACAATCTGGGCCGCGTGCTGATGATGCGCCGGGCGACGGCGCAGGCGGTGGCGTGGTTGCGCCGTGCGGTTGCCGCCGATCCCCGCCATCCGCCGAGCTGGTTCGAACTGGGCCGCTGCCTGTTCGAGTTGCGTGACTTCGCCGGCGCGCGCGATGCGTTGCTCGCCGCCGGGCGGCTGATGCCGCGTGACCCCGACTGCCCGCGGCTGGCCGGGCGCGCGGCGATCGCAATGGGCGACTGGCGCGGTGCGGCCGATGCCTTCGCGGCGCTGGAGCGCCTTGTGCCGGGCGACGAGGAGGCGCTGCTCAAGGGCTATACCGCGCTGAGCGAGTTGCGCGCGCCTCAGGCCGTGGCCATGCGCGACCGGCTGCTGGCCAACGACAAGCTTCGCGGCGGCGCGCTGATCCGCACGGTGCGCGCAAGCGCCGGACACCTGCCGCTGCGCCCGATGGGGCGGGCAGGGCGCGCCGGCGCCAAGTGATCGGGCCCTGTCGGGGGAGCCCCCGCTGCCTCTGGATCGGGGCCCCGCCGGATCGCTGGCAGCGTGAGGCCCGGGGCTCACGCCAGCGGCCCAGCCGCGACGATCCGGGCGCGGCCCAGCCGCGACGATCCGCGCGCGGCCCAGCCGCGACGATCCGGGCGCGGGTCAGGGCGGCCGGGGGCGAGGCCCGGGTCAGTCGCCGTCGCGCGCGCGTAGGCGGAATTGCTTGCGGTAGGTGCCATGGCTGGTCATCAGCACCTTCTGGATCGCCTCGGTCGCGGCGAGGTCATCGGGCGTCATCGGCCCGGCGTCGAGCGCCACGGTCTGGCGCGGGATCGGGATCGCCTGCGCCACCGGCGTGCCGCGCGGGATCACCCCCTCCCAGTCGGGGTCGAGCCAGCGCGCCGGGAAGTGGACATAGCCCTTGCCGAAGCGGTCGCAGTCGACCAGCCCGGTCAGGGTCTGGAACGGCAGGTCAGGGCGGTTGAACGGGTGGGTGAACAGGATCTGCCAACCCGGAGGCGTTTCCAGCGTCCAGAAATTGGTGAACTTGATGAACAGCCAATCGGGCCGGAACGGCGCGCCGGTGGCCTGTTCGGGCGAATGCATCCCGATCGGCGCGCGCGAGGCGCTGTGGTCCGGCAGGTGCGGCGGGTCCCAGTCCCAGAACAGCTCGCCCCCCCGCGCCTCGACATCGCAGGCGAGCGGCAGCATCAGGCCCAGCGTGAGCGCGTCGAGCACCGGCGGGCATTGCTTGAGGGTGCGCACCTCGGTGCCGGACATCGTTTCGGACAGGGCGGTCGAGGGCATCGCCTTCAGCCAGTCGGGCAGGGCGCGCGCGGCCGGGACGGGGCGCGGCAGGATCAGCTCGAGCGCCGGGTGGCATCGGGCGGTGATGGTGATCGGCATGCGGTCACTCGCGCAAGGCTGCGTGGGGGCGTGGCGTCCTCAGTAGTCGGGATGGCATTTTTCTTCAATCAGCCGCGAGCCGAGCGCGAGGCTGATCTCGCGCTTCAGGGCCGCGCGGCGGTCGTTGGTGCGGTAGACTGCGCGGGCGAGGGCCACGAAGCGCGGGCCGAAATCGGCCGCCGCCTCGCAGGCGCGGATGTCGTCCTCGATCTGCCACAGTGTCGCATTCACCGCGCGCAATTCGGCGGTCAGGCGGTCCAGGTCGGGGTGGTACGGGATCGCGCGGTCGCGCGCGGCGGCGAGGGCCGCAAGCTCGGCCGCGACATGCGCGCGCCGGTTGGGATCGGCGATGCGCGCGACCTTCAGCTCGAGGATCGTGAGCCGGTCGATCATCTCGCCCGCCGGCACCTCGATGGTGATGGCGCCGCTCATCGGCCCGCTCGCCGCGCGATCAGGCCGGGATGGGCGGCGAGCGCCGTCTCGACCCGGGCGAACAGCTCCGGCCAATCGCCGGGCCGGGCCTGCCGCCACAGGCGCATCGCGGGATACCAGGGCGTCGTCCCGCCCCGGCCGTAGAGCCAGAAACCCTCGTGGCTGAGCAGGTTCCACACCGGCTTGCCCATCGAGCCCGCGATATGCACGACGGCCGTGTCGGTGGTGATCATCAGGTCCATCTCGCCGATCACCGCAGCGGTGTCGGCGAAGTCGCGATCGGCGCCGCAGGCATCCACGATCAGCCCGGCCATGCCCGATCCGGTCAGCGCGTCATGGGCAGGGCCCTTGTAGAGGCTGAAAAGCTGCACCCCCGGGATGCCCGCGAGACCGAGGAAGTGCTGCGGCGTGCAGGACCGGCGATGGTTCGCGCGGAAGCTGAGGCTACCGGTCCAGACCACGCCGACCCGGAACTGCCCGGCGAAGGGGGCGACCAGCGCGCGCGCCCGGGCGCGGCTGTCGGCGGGGATGGTCAGCGGCGGCGGGGGCGGGGGCGCGCCGTCGGGCAGGCCCACCAGATGCGGCAGGCTCATGTTCGGGGTCCAGAGGTCGTAGCTGCCGGTGCGCCGCACTTCGCCCACCATCCGGATGTCGGGCAGCCCGGCCAGCAGGCGCGCGAGCGGCGGCTTGACCATCATCGTGACCTCGGCGCCGCGTGCGACCAGGCCGGGCAGGAAGCGGCTGGCCAGGATCGCGTCGCCGAAGCCCTGTTCGGGCAGCACCAGCACGCGCTTGCCCGCGGCATCCTCGCCCTGCCAG
>JAVVFE010000171.1:0-6962 GCA_032251175.1 Thermohalobaculum sp. | reverse complement strand
CCCGGCCAGCGCGCGGGCGATGGCGACGCGCTGCTGCTGGCCGCCCGAGATCTGGTCGGGGTAGCGGTCGAGCAGCTCCGCGATGCCGAGCCGCCGGGCGAGGGCGTCCTCCCAGGCGGCATCGCGCCGCCCGCCGATGCGGGCCTGGAACACCAGGTTCGCGCCGGCGGTCAGGCTGGGGATCAGGTTGAACTGCTGGAACACCAGCCCCAGCCGGTCGCGCCGCAGCCGGGCGCGGCCGCGGTCGTCGAGCCCCGCGAGCCTTGTCCCGCCGACCGCGATCTCGCCGCCATCGGCTGCGTCGAGCCCGGCGATCAGGTGCAGGAGCGTGCTTTTCCCCGACCCCGATTCGCCGGTCAGCGCCACGCATTCGCCGCGCGCCACGTCGAGATCGACGCCGCGCAGCACCGCGAGCGGGCCCTGCGGCGTGGGGTAGGATTTGGTCAGGGATCGGACGCTCAGCATGGGTTCCATCTCGGCTCGCCCCCCTTGAGGTATCGCGCGCGGGCGCCGTGCCAAGCGGCGCCCGGCCTCAGCCGCGCGCCTTGGGGTGGGTGCGGTGGTAGACCTCGATCAGCCGGGCCTCGTCGATCCCGGTGTAGACCTGGGTGGTCGCCAGCGAGGCATGGCCCAGCAGCTCCTGCACCGCCCTGAGATCCCCGCCAGCGGTCAGCAACTGGGTCGCGAAGGCGTGGCGCAGGGCGTGCGGCGTGGCCGAGGCGGGCAAGCCCAGCGCCATGCGCGCGGTGGCCATCGCGCCCTGCACCTGGCGGGGGTTGAGCGGGCCGCCGCGCACGCCCAGGAACAGCGCCGCCTCGCGCCCCGGGGCATGGGGGCAGAGCGCGCGGTAGTGTTCGACCGCGCGGCGCGCGACGGGCAGCACCGGCACCTCGCGCTCTTTGGCGCCCTTGCCGGTGACGCGCACCGCCTCGCCCAGCGGCGCGTCGCGCTGCCTGAGCCCCAGTGCTTCCGAGATGCGCAGCCCCGAGCCCCAGAGCAGCGTCAGGATCGCCTGGTCGCGCGCCACGATCCAGGGCGCGCCATCGGCCGAGACCGCGTCGATCAGCGCCCGGGCGTCGCCCTCGGCCACCGGGCGGGGCAGCGGGCGGGGGCTTTTCGGCGTGCGGATGGTCAGGATCGCCGGGCAGTCCACACCCTCGGCCGCGTCGAGCCAGCGGAAGAAGCTGCGCACTGCCGCGAGCTTGCGCCCAAGCGTGCGCGCGCCGATCTCGCGCCCGCGCTCGGCCGCCATCCAGGCGCGGAAGTCCGAGACGCTGAGCGCGGCCAGCGCCGCACGCCCCATGCCGCCCCCGGTATGCCCGCCCATGAAGCCGAGGAAGCCGCGCAGGTCGCGGCCATAGGCCTCGACCGTCCCGGGGCTGGCGCGCCGCACCGCCGAAAGCTGGGCGAGCCAGCGGGCCAGCAGGTCGGCGGCAGCCTCGGACGGATCGCTCATCCCCGCGAGGGGCGCGCGGCGCCGGGCGCGTCGAGCGCGACGAGGTGCTGCACCGCCAGCCGGGCCACGGCGCCCGCAAAGAATTCCAGCAGGTCGGTGCCCTGTTCCGGGGTGAAGCGGTCGGGATCGGTCGAGCCGAGCGCGAGCAGCCCCGCCGCGCCGTCGAGGTCGAGCCGCAGCAGCGCCTCGGAGGCGATCTGCTGGAAGCCGAAGATCAGTTCGGCCTCCTCGCCCGCGCGGCGCAGCACGATCCGCCCGGCGCGCGCGTCGGGGTGCAGCGTCAGGTAGGTCTCGACCATCCCCTCGGGCAGCGCCAGCACCCGCTCGCCGAGGTCGCGCGCGACGCCTGCCGCGGGTCGGATGTCGTCGACATCGGCCTCGAGGCAGAGCCGCACGGCGTCGATCGAGACCATCCGCGGCACGTCCTCGGTCAGCCGGCGCAGGAAGTCGTCGAGGTCGCCGGCCTCGAGCAGCCGCGTCACCGCGCGGTGGACCTGCTGGGTCGAGGCGACGTTCTCGTAGGCCGCCGCGATCACCGAGCGGTTGGCGTGGACGAGCTTGGAGAGCCGCTGCTCGAGCCGCTCGACCAGCTTGTCGCGCAGGTCGACCACGTTGCGGTCGAGCGGGCCGGTCGCCCGGATCAGCGCGCGCAGCACCTGGTCGTCCGAGAGCACCAGCTCGGGGTCGGCCAGGATCAGCGAGCGGATCAGGTCGCGCTCCTCGGCGTCGAGGCTGACGGCGCCGGCGCCGTCGGCCTTGCCTTCGTCCTGAACCTTCATCGCGTGGCGCCCGTCACTTGAGAATCGACTGGCCGGTCCTGGCCCAGTCTGCCAGAAAGGCCGCGAGCCCCTTGTCGGTCAGCGGGTGGTCGGCCAGCTTCTTCAGCACCGATGGCGGGATGGTGGCGACGTCGGCGCCGATCTTGGCGGCCTCCGACACATGGTTCACGGTGCGGATCGAGGCGGCGAGGATCTGGGTCTTGAAGTCGTAGTTGTCGTAGATCTGCCGGATGTCCGCGATCAGCTCCATCCCGTCGAGATTGATGTCGTCGAGCCGCCCGAGGAAGGGCGAGATGAAGGTGGCCCCCGCCTTCGCCGCCAGAAGCGCCTGATTGGCCGAGAAGCAGAGCGTCACGTTGACCATGTGCCCGTCATCCGACAGCGCCTTGCAGGCCCTGAGCCCGTCCCAGGTCAGCGGCACCTTGACCGCGATGTTGGGGGCGATCTTCGCCAGGAACCGGCCTTCCGCGATCATCGCGCCGGCCTCGGTCGCGGTGACCTCGGCCGAGACCGGGCCGGAGACGATGGCGCAGATCTCGCGCGTCACCTCGAGGATGTTGCGCCCCGACTTGGCGATCAGCGAGGGGTTGGTGGTCACGCCGTCGACCATGCCGGTGGCGGCCAGATCGCGAATCTCGTCGATCTCGGCCGTGTCGATGAAGAATTTCATTCGGGTCTGTCCTTTGCGAGGCCGGGGGGCTGCCCGCGGGCAGCGCCGCCCGCCGGGGGGCGGTGTCGGGCGGCAATCTAGCCGATGGGCGCGGGGCGGTCCAACCCCCGATTCCGAGGCGGGCGGACGGTGAGCGGCGCGCCGCGATTCGGCCCCGGCGCGCGCGTCGGCGTGGTGCTGCCGATGCCCTTTGCCGGACCGCTCGATTACCTGGTGGCCGAGGGCATGGCGCTCGCGCCCGGCGATTTCGTCGCGGTCGAGCTGGGCGCGCGCCGGGTGGTGGGCGTGGTCTGGGGCGCGGGGGCGGGCGATCTGGCGCCCGGGCGGCTGAAGACCGTGGCCGCGCGGCTCGACGTGGCGCCGCTGGGCGAGCCGTTGCGCCGGTTCCTGGACCGCGCGGCCGACTACACGCTGACCCCGCCCGGCATGATGTTGCGGCTGGCGACCCGGGTGCCCGACCTGGGCCAGCCGCCGCGCACGCGCACCGTGCTGCGCCTGGCCGGGGAGCGGCCCGCGACGCTGACGCCCGCGCGGGCGCGGGTGATCGAGGTGCTGGAAGGGCTGGGTGGCGCGGGGCTTGCGCCGGTCGAGTTGGCGCGCCTCGCGGGGGTGTCGGGCAGCGTGGTGAAGGGGCTGGAGGGGCTGGGTGCCGTGGAAGCCGTGGCGGTGCCGGCCGATCCGCCCTTCCCGCCGCTGTTCGGCCAGCCGCCGGGGGGGCATCTGTGGGAGGACCAGCGGGCCGCGGCGGAGATCCTGCGGGCCGACGTGGCGGCGGGCGGCTTTTCGGCCACGCTGCTGTTGGGCGTCACCGGGTCGGGCAAGACCGAGGTGTATCTCGAAGCCGTGGCCGAGTGCATCGCCCAGGGCCGCCAGGCGCTGGTGCTGCTGCCCGAGGTGGCGCTGACGCCGGGGTTCCTTGCCCGGGTCGAGGCCCGCTTCGGCGCGCGCCCGGCCGAATGGCACCACGGCATCACCGGTTCCGAGCGCCGCCGGGTCTGGCACGGGGCGGCCGCAGGCGAGGCGCGGCTGGTGGTGGGCGCGCGCTCGGCCCTGTTCCTGCCGTTCGCCGATCTGGGGCTGATCGTGGTCGACGAGGAGCACGAGGCGTCGTTCAAGCAGGAGGACGTGGTGCTGTATAACGCCCGCGACATGGCGGTGTTGCGGGCGGCGACCGAGGGGGCGGTGGCGGTGCTGGCCTCGGCCACGCCCTCGCTGGAGAGCTGGGCCAATGCCGAGGCCGGGAAATACCGCCGGATCGACCTGCCCGACCGGTTCGGCCGCGCGGTGCTGCCCCGGGTCGAGACGGTCGACCTGCGCAGCGAGGCGCCGGGGCGCGACCGCTGGATCACCGAGCGACTGGCGCGCGCCGCGCGGGCGCGGCTGGGGCTGGGCGAGCAGGTGCTGTTCTTCCTCAACCGGCGCGGCTATGCGCCGCTCACGCTGTGCCGGGCCTGCGGGCACCGCTTCGGCTGTCCGCATTGCGACGCCTGGATGGTGACACACCGCTTCCGGGCGGAACTGATGTGCCACCAGTGCGGCCACACCGCGCCGCTGCCGGCCGCCTGCCCGGGCTGCGGGCGCGACGACCGGCTGGCCGCCTGCGGCCCCGGCGTCGAGCGGCTGGCCGAGGAGGCGGCGGCGCTGTTTCCGGGCGCGCGGATCGAGGTGCTGTCGTCCGACCTGATCGCCGGCCCCGAGGCGGTCAAGGCGCGCCTCGCCGCGATCGCGGCCGGCGAGGCCGATATCGTGATCGGCACGCAGATGGTGGCCAAGGGGCACAACTTTCCGCTGCTGACGCTGGTCGGCGTGATCGACGCCGACATGGGGCTGATGGGGGGCGACCTGCGCGCGGCCGAGCGGACCTTCCAGATCCTGCACCAGGTGGCCGGCCGCGCCGGGCGGGCCGAGCGCCCGGGCGTCGCGATGATCCAGACCGCCAGCCCCGACCATCCGGTGATGCGGGCCATCGTCTCGGGCGAGGCGGAGGCGTTCTGGCGCGGGCAGGCCGAGATCCGCAGTCTCTCGGGAATGCCGCCTTACGGGCGGCTGGCGGGGGTGATCGTGTCGGGCGAGGACGAGGCGCGGGTGGCCGAGGTCGCTCGCGCGCTGGGCCGGGCGGCACCCCTGATCGAGCGCGCGGGCGGCGTGGTCTATGGCCCCGCCCCGGCGCCGATCGCGCGCGTCCGCGGCCGGGTGCGGATGCGCCTGCTGGTCAAGGCGCCGAAGGGCGCGGCGGTGCAGGAGGCGATCCGCGGCTGGCTGGCCGCCGTCAAGGTGCCCGCGGCGGTGCGGGTGGTGGTCGACATCGACCCGCAGAGTTTTCTGTAAGCGCGCGCCCCTGCGGCGCGCGGGCGGGCGCTGCGACGATGTGCCCGTTCCCCCGCCCGCGCGTGCCCCCTTCACAAAGATCCGAATCCCCTGAATAACCCGCCCAGCCCGGCACGGCGCGATGTTGCATGCGCACCACCCCTGTGCTAGCTGACGGGCGCATCTCCGGGGGCCGGTTCCGGCGCGCCCCGGTGCAAGGAATGTCATGTCCGGCGCGCGCCCTCGTGGTGCGGCGCCCGGGCGCAACCGGGAAGGCAGACCGTGTCGGAAACATCCTCCCTTTCCGCCAGCATCGCCGGACGCTACGCGACCGCGCTGTTCGAGCTGGCGCAGGAGAGCGGGGCGCTCGAGACGGCCGAGGCGGATATCGCGCGGCTGGGCGAGGCGCTCGCGATCAGCGCGGACCTGCGCGCGCTGATCGCAAGCCCGATCTATGCCCGCGACGATCAGGCCCGCGCCATGGCCGCGGTCGGCGCGGCACTCGGCGTCACGCCGCTCACGGCAAACGTGATCGGCCTGATGGCGGCCAAGCGGCGCCTGTTCGTGCTGCCGCACCTGGTCGAGACCTTCCGCGCCATGATGGCGGCGCATCGCGGCGAGATCACCGCCGAGGTGACCGCGGCGCACGCGCTGTCGGACGCGCAGCGCGCCAGCCTCGCCGCGACGCTCGCGCAGGCCACCGGCCGCGAGGTCAAGCTCAACGTCAAGGTCGATGGGGATCTCATCGGCGGTCTTATCGTGAAGGTGGGCTCGAAGATGATCGACACGTCGATCCGCTCGAAGCTCGCATCCCTCCAGAATGTCATGAAAGAGGTCGGGTGATGGGCATCCAGGCTGCTGAGATCTCTGCTATCCTCAAGGAGCAGATCAAGAACTTCGGCCAGGAGGCGCAGGTCTCCGAAATCGGCCGGGTGCTGTCGGTGGGCGACGGCATTGCGCGCGTCTATGGCCTCGACCAGGTCAAGGCCGGCGAGATGGTCGAGTTCCCGGGCGGCATCATGGGCATGGCGCTGAACCTCGAGACCGACAATGTCGGCGTCGTGATCTTCGGCACCGACCAGGACATCAAGGAAGGCGACGTCGTCAAGCGCACCGGCGCCATCGTCGACGTGCCGGCGGGCAAGGGCCTGCTGGGCCGCGTGGTCGACGGCCTCGGCAACCCGATCGACGGCAAGGGCCCGATCGAGGCCACCGAGCGGCGCATCGCCGACGTGAAGGCGCCGGGCATCATCCCGCGCAAGTCCGTGCACGAGCCGATGGCCACGGGCCTCAAGGCGGTCGACAGCCTGGTGCCGATCGGCCGCGGCCAGCGCGAGCTGATCATCGGTGACCGCCAGACCGGCAAGACCGCCGTGGCGCTCGACGCCATCCTGAACCAGAAAAGCTACAACGAGGCCGCGGGCAGCGACGAGTCGAAGAAGCTGTATTGCGTCTACGTCGCGATCGGCCAGAAGCGGTCGACCGTCGCCCAGCTGGTGAAGAAGCTCGAGGAATCGGGCGCGATCGAGTATTCGATCGTCGTGGCCGCCACGGCGTCCGAGCCGGCGCCGATGCAGTATCTGGCGCCCTATTCGGCCTGCGCGATGGCGGAATACTTCCGCGACAACGGCATGCATGCGCTGATCATCTATGATGACCTGTCGAAGCAGGCGGTGGCCTATCGCCAGATGTCGCTGCTGCTGCGCCGCCCGCCGGGGCGCGAGGCCTATCCGGGCGACGTGTTCTACCT
>JAVVFE010000170.1:0-6966 GCA_032251175.1 Thermohalobaculum sp. | reverse complement strand
GCAGCGCCACCAGCCATGTCGCCATCCTCGCCCGCGCCCGCGGCGTGCCGATGGTGGTGGGCGTGCCCCTGCCCGACATCGCCCCCGGCACCGAGGTCGCCCTCGACGCCGACGCGGGGCGCGTCACCCTCGCCCCCACGCCCGCCACCGCGCACAGCTTCCGCGCCCGCATCGCCGCCGCCGCGCCCGAGGCCGCCCGCGCCGCCGAGGCCGCCCACAGCCCCGCCGTCACCCGCACGGGCCGCCCGGTGCGGGTGCTGATCAATGTCGACGACCCCGCGCTGCTCGACACCCTCGACCCCGGCATCTGCGACGGCATCGGCCTCGTGCGCACCGAATTCCTGTTCGAAGGCGGGACGCTGCCGGACGAGGACACTCAGGCCGCCATCTACGCCCGCATCCTCCGCTGGGCGGCAGGCCGGCCGGTGACGATCCGCTCGCTCGACGCGGGCGGCGACAAGCCGATCCCGGGCGTCACGCTGGATGGTGAGACCAACCCCTTCCTCGGCGTGCGCGGCCTCAGGCTGTCGCTGCGCACCCCGGCCCTGTTCCGCACCCAGCTTGCCGCCATCGCCCGCGCGGCCGCCCTCGGGCCGGTGAAGCTCATGCTGCCGATGGTCACCGTCCCTGCGGAACTGGCCGAGGCCGCGGCCCATCTCGACGCCGTGCTCGCCGACCTCGCCGCCCGCGGCGCGCCCCATGCCCGCCCCGCGCTCGGCATCATGGTCGAGACCCCGGCGGCGGCGCTCAGGGCCGCCGATTTCCCGGCCGATTTCTACTCGATCGGCTCGAACGACCTGATCCAGTATGTCACCGCCTGCGCCCGCGACAATCCGCACCTGAGCGCGCTGGCCGACCCGATGAACCCGGCCGTGCTCGACCTGATCGCCCGCACCATCGAGGCCGGGCGCACCCGCGGGGCCGAGGTCAGCCTGTGCGGCGACATGGCATCGTCGCCCGCGCTGGTGCCGGTGCTGCTGGGGCTCGGGCTCGGCGTCTTTTCGGTTGCGCCGGCACAGGTGGGCCGTGTGAAACTGGCGATCGGCGCGGCGGACTGAGGGGCGCGAGATGGCAGCCGGACCCGAGACCGCCGACGACCCGCTCGCCGCCTACAAGGCGCTGCTGCGCCGGCTGATCGACAAGCGCCCCTCGGGCACGCGCCAGCGCATCGCCGAAGCCTTCGGCACGCATAAAAGCTTCATCAGCCAGGTCACCAACCCCGCCTACCGCGTGCCCCTGCCGGCGCAGCACATCCCCGCGCTGTTCCGGGTCTGCCACTTCTCGGCCGAGGAACAATCCGCCTTCCTCGAGCTCTACACCCGCGCCCATCCTGCCCAGGCCGCGGCGCTCGAGGAACTGGCCGGGATCGAGCGGGACGTGATCCACATCCCGCTGCCCGATTTCGGCGATGCCGAGCTGCGCGCCGAGGTCGAGCGCATCATCCGCGAGACCGCCGAGCAGATCATCCGACTGGCCCGGCACCGCGGCCGATAGCGTTCCAGACCAGGACCTTGCCGACATGAACGGAGAACGCACATGAAGAAGCTGATCAACGCCGTGGACGACATCCTGGCCGAAAGCCTGCGCGGCTTCGCCCGCGCCCATGCCCCCCTCGTCGAGCTTCACGCCGATCCGCGCGTCGTCACGCGCCGCGGGGGGCCGACGCCAGGCAAGGTCGCGCTGATTTCCGGCGGCGGCTCGGGGCACGAGCCGATGCATGCCGGCTTCGTCGGGCGCGGCATGCTGGATGCCGCCTGCCCGGGCGAGGTGTTCACCTCGCCCACGCCCGACCAGATGCTGGCGGCGGCGGCGGCGGCCGATGGCGGGGCGGGCGTGCTGTGGATCGTCAAGAACTACGCGGGCGACGTGATGAATTTCGAGATGGCGGCCGAGATGTATCCCGGCCCCAGCGCCACGGTGCTGACCGACGACGACGTCGCGGTGGAAAGCTCGACCCACTCCCAGGGCCGGCGCGGCGTGGCCGCGACCGTGGTGGTCGAGAAGATCCTCGGCGCCGCGGCCGAGGCGGGCATGGACCTCGCCAGCCTCAAGGCGCTGGGCGACCGGGTCAACGCGGCCTCCGGCACCATGGGCGTGGCGCTGACCAGTTGCACGGTTCCCGCCGCCGGCCGCCCGACCTTCGAGGTCGGCGCGGGCGAGGTCGAGATGGGCGTCGGCATCCATGGCGAACCCGGCCGCCGCCGCGAGGCGCTGCGCCCGGCCGATGCGATGATCGCCGACATGATGGCCGCGATCCTCGCCGACCTGAAACCTGTCCGGGGCGAGGAGGTTCTGCTGTTCGTCAACGGCATGGGCGGCACGCCCGCGCTCGAACTCTACCTCGCCTATGACGCGGCGGCGCGGGTCTGCGACGCGCAGGGGCTCAAGATCACCCGCTCGCTGGTCGGCAACTACTGCACCTCGCTCGACATGCAGGGCTGCTCGGTCACGCTGACGCGCCTCGACGCGCAGATGACCGCGCTATGGGACGCGCCCGTCCGCACCGCAGCACTGCACTGGGGCTGAGGCCGCAGGGCAGCCACCGCTCCCCATCCCCCGCCGTCCCGGATGCAGCGCAGCATGCAATGCTGCGCTGCTGATCCGGGACCTCGCCGCCACAACACGCGCAAGAATCCCGCACCCGCCTCCGTCCCCCCCGAGGCCCCGGCTCGGTGGCCGGGGCGGCACAACTCCCGGCCATGGAGCCCCGCCGCCGTCCCGGATCAGCAGCGCAGCATTGCATGCTGCGCAGCATCCGGGACCTCGACACCGCCCCCCACGGCGCCCCCCCTCGACCTCGACCGCATCTCGCGGTAAGGGCGGGACCATGACCAAGCTCTACATCGACGCCGATGCCTGCCCGGTGAAGGACGAGGCCCTGCGCGTGGCCGACCGCCTTGGCGTGCCGGTCGTCGTCGTCTCGAACGGTGGCATCCGGCCCAGCCCCCACCCGCTGGTCTCGACCGTCATCGTCCCCCAGGGGCCCGACGAGGCCGACCGCTGGATCGCCGAGCGCGCGGGCCCGGGCGATGTGGTGGTGACCGGCGACATCCCGCTCGCCGCGCGCTGCATCGAGGCGGGCGCCGCGGCCGTGCGCCACAATGGCGAGGTCTTCACCCGCGCCAATATCGGCGCCCAGCTTGCCATGCGGGACCTGATGGCCGACCTGCGCGCCGCCAATCCGCTCGGCGCGGGCGGCGGCGGCAGACCATTCGCCAAAGCCGACCGCTCGCGCTTTCTCGACACGCTCGACCGCGTGCTGCGCGCGGCCCAGCGCGGGTGAGGTGCGCGCGCCTCAGGCACAAGATTGCGCCGGAATGGATGCGGGCTTGCTTGCGGAACCCGGGCACGGTTTGACCTGCGTGCCGAGTGATCAGGTTCGGATGCACGGAGAATCCGCTTGTCCGAGTCGTTCAGATTTCCGGAACCAACCCTGCGCGCCCATCTCGGCACAGGTTTGACGGATAACCTCCCGGACACGCTCGCGCATTGCCCCCAGCAGCACCTTGCAGCGATACATCGTCGCCCGGACGACGTGAAATCGGTGATGGAAGCGGGTATCGCCGCCAGAAGGACAGGCCATGATCCCTCGTCCCGGACGTGATGCCCGTCCGACAGGCGAGAGCTTCAAATCCGGGAAGAAAGATCGTCCGGATTCGCGCTGAAGCCAGCCATCCGGAATCTGGCGTTTTTTTTAAAATATGTTTATAATCAATAGCTTAAGTATGCTTTCACGCGTGAAAGCCCGCGCTCAGCCGCCCACCATCAGCGGCATCAGCACCACCTCGCTGTCGGGTTTCAGCGGCGTGAACCACGCGTCCTTATAGACCAGCCCGTCCACCGCGACCGAGACGCCGCGCTCGAACTGCGGGCGCAGGCCGGGATAGGCCTCCGCCAGCTTGTCCAGCATCTCCCTGGTGGTCGCGGCCTCGACCTCGACCTCGGCGCGGCCTTCGGTGAAGCTGCGCAGCGAGCCCCAGATCGCGACCTTGACCACCCGTGCCCCTTACTCGGCCGCCGCCGCCAGGCGGGCTGCGTCCATCGCCGCGAGGATGCGGGGTGGCGACATCGGGAGCGAGGTCAGCCGCACCCCCGCCGCCCGGCTCACCGCGTTGGCGATGGCAGCCAGGGGCGGCACGATCGAGGTCTCGCCCACGCCCCGCACGCCATAAGGGTGGCCGGGGTTCGGGATCTCGAGGATCACCGTGTCGATCATCGGCAGGTCCGAGGCCACGGGGACGCGATAGTCGAGGAAGCCCGCGTTCTGCAACCGGCCGTCGTCGCCGTAGATATACTCCTCGTTCAGCGCCCAGCCGATGCCCTGCACGGCGCCGCCCTGCATCTGGCCCTCGACATAGGACGGATGCACCGCCTTGCCGGCATCCTGGAACACGGTGTAGCGCAGCACCTTGGTCGCGCCCGTTTCCGGGTCGACCTCGACATCCACCAGATGGACGCCGAAGCTCACGCCCGCGCCATCGGCATTGACCTCGTGGTGCCCCGCAATCGGCCCGCCGGTCTGCGACGAGACCGCCGCGATCTCGGCCAGCGTCATCGGCGGGAAGTCGCCGGCGTTGGGGCCCGAGGGCTTCGCGCAGCCGTCCTCCCAGACCACCGCCTCCGCGTCGATGCCCCAGATCTTTGCCGCGCGCTGGCACATCACCGTCTTGGCCGCCTGCGCCGCCTTGATGGTGGCGAGCCCAACGGCAAAGGTCACGCGGCTGCCGTCGGTCACCTCGTTGTAGCCGAGCGAGGCGGTGTCGACGACCTGGGTGCGGACCTTGTCGAAGGTCACGCCCAGTTCCTCGGCCGCCATCATGCCGATCGAGGCGCGGCTGCCGCCGATGTCCGGGTTGCCCTCGGTTACGCTGACCGTGCCGTCCATGTTCACATTCAGCGTGACGCAGGTGTCGCCGCCGAAGTTGAACCAGAAGCCGCAGCTTACGCCCCGCCCCTGGCCCGCCTTGAGCGGCGCCGCGTAGTGGGGGTGCGCCTTGGCCTTCGAGAGGCAGGCCGACAGGCCGATATCGGTGAAGGTGACGCCATAGGACGCCTTCGTCCCCGCTTTGGCAGCGTTCTTCATCCGCACGTCGAGCGGGTCGAGCCCGAAATGCTGGCACAACTCGTCCACCACGCTCTCGACGCCATAGATCGACATCGGCGCGCCCGGGGCGCGGTAGGCGGCCTGCTTGGGCCGGTTGGTCATAGCGTTCCAGCCCTCGGTCCTGACCGCGTCGAGGTCATAGGCGGCGAAGGCGGCCATTGCGCCCATCTCGACCGTGCCGCAGGGGAAGGCGCCGCCCTGGTAACGCAGCCGGGCCAGCCCCGCCGTGATGCGGCCGTCCCTGGTCATGCCGATCCTGATGTCCATCGAGGACGAGCAGGTCGGCCCGGTCGCGCGCAGCACCTCGGAGCGGCTCATCACGATCTTGACCGGCCGGCCGGATTTCTTCGCCAGCATCAGCGCGACGGGTTCGATGAACACCGTGGTCTTGCCGCCGAACCCGCCGCCGATTTCTGACGGCGTGACGCGAAGCTGGCTCGCCTCCATCCCCATGATCTGCGAGCAGAGGTTACGCACCATGTATTGCCCCTGGGTGCAGCACCACAGGTCCGCCTTGCCGTCCGAGGCGAACGAGGCGAGGCAGGCATGGGGCTCGATATAGCCCTGATGCGTCGCCTCGGTGCGGAAGCTGCGCTCGATCACATGGTCGGCCTTCGCGAAGCCCGCCTCGACATCGCCGTGGCCGAACTCGCAATAGTTGGTGACGTTCTCGGAAAAGCCCTCGCCCACCGTCTCGACCTGCCTGCCGGCCTGCACCACGGGCGCGCCGGGCTTCATCGCCTCGTCGACGTCGGTGACGTGGGGCAGGACCTCGTAATCGACCTTGATCAGCTTGAGCGCGGCCTTCGCTGCCGCCTCGCTGATCGCGGCGACGGCGGCGACCGCGTGGCCATCATAGAGCGCCTTGTCATGCGCCATGCAGTTGACCAGCACGTCGCGCACCGCCTCGTCGGCCGGGGCGCCGAAATCGGCGGCGGTGACGACCGCCTTGACGCCGGGCGCGGCCTCGGCCGCCGAGGTGTCGATCGCGCGAATGCGGGCGTGGGCGTGGGGGCTGCGCAGGATCTTGGCCACCAGCATCCCCGGCGCGGTGAGGTCGGCGCCGAAAAGCGCCTTGCCGGTTACCTTGTCCACGCCGTCGGGTCGCAGCGGACGGGTGCCGACAACCTTGAATACGCGCTTTGCCTTGGACTGATCGTCGAGTGCCATGCTCACGCCCTCCTGAGGTCGGCGGCGGTGTCCATCACCGCGCGGATGATCTTGTCGTAGCCGGTGCAGCGGCACAGGTTCCCGGCCAGCCAGTAGCGCACCTCGGTCTCGGTCGGGTCGGGGTTCTTCTCGAGCAGCGCCTTGGCGGCGATCAGGATGCCGGGCGTGCAGATGCCGCATTGCAGGGCCGCCATCTCGATGAACTTCTGTTGCAGCGGGTGCAGCGCCTCGCCCGCGGCCATGCCCTCGATGGTACCGACCGCGCGCGCCTCGGCCTCGGCCGCGAGCACGAGGCACGAACACACCAGCCGTCCGTCAAGCGTGACCGAGCAGGCGCCGCAGTCGCCGGTGCCGCAGCCTTCCTTCGAGCCGGTCAGCCCAAGGCGGTTCCTGAGCGCGTCGAGCAGGGTCTCGTCCGGCTCGCACAGGAAGTCCACCGCGTCGCCGTTGACGGTGGTGTTGACGTGGATGCGGCTCATGCTTTGGTCCTCGCGCGGTCGGCTGCGATCACTGCTGCGCGGCGGGCCAGTACGCCCGCCACCTTCTTGCGGAACGCGACGGTGCCGCGTTTGTCGTCGATCGGCCGGGCTGCGGCCGAGCAGGCGGCGGCCAGCGCGTCGAGCGCGGCGCCGTCCACCTTGGTGCCCACCAGCGCCGCGCCCGCCTCGGCCACCAGCAGCACCGTGGGCGCG
>JAVVFE010000169.1:0-6994 GCA_032251175.1 Thermohalobaculum sp. | reverse complement strand
CGTTCCAGCCCAGCGCGCCGGAATGGACATGCCCGATGGTCCAGTCGGTGTAATGGCTGAGCGAGTTGACCGCCTTGATCGACATCATCGGCCCCTCGAAGGTCGACATGCCGTAGAAGCCGATCGAGACCGCCATCATGCGGATGATCGGGTCGGTGCGCAGCTTGTCCCAGGCACCCGAGAGCGTCATCAGCCCGTTGATCATGCCACCCCAGGACGGCATCCACAGAATGATCGAGAACACCATGCCCAGCGTCGCCGCCCATTCCGGCAGCGCCGTGTAGTGCAGGTGGTGCGGACCGGCCCAGATGTAGAGGAAGATCAGCGCCCAGAAGTGCACGATCGACAGCTTGTAGGAATAGACCGGGCGCTCGGCCTGTTTCGGCACAAAATAATACATCATGCCGAGGAAGCCCGCCGTCAGGAAGAAGCCGACCGCGTTGTGGCCATACCACCACTGGGTCATCGCATCCTGCACGCCCGAGAAGGCCGAATAGCTGGACGACCCGAACACCGACACCGGCAGCGCGAGGTTGTTCACCAGATGCAGCATCGCCACCGTGACGATGAAGCTGAGGTAGAACCAGTTCGCGACGTAGATATGCGGCTCCTTGCGGTTGATCAGCGTGCCCAGGAACACCGCCAGATAGGCGACCCAGACCACCGTGAGCCAGATGTCCACATGCCAGGGCAGCTCGGCATATTCCTTGCCCTGGCTGCCGCCGAGGACATACGAGGTCGCCGCCAGCACGATGGTGAGCTGATAGCCCCAGAACACGAACCAGGCGAGGTTGCCGCCCCACAGCCGCGCCGCCGAGGTCCGCTGGACCACATAGAACGAGGTCGCGATCAGCGCGTTGCCGCCGAAGGCGAAGATCACCGCCGAGGTGTGCAGCGGCCTGAGCCGCCCGAAGCTGGTGAAGCTGAGCCCCCAGTTGAGATCGGGGAAGGCGAGCTGGAAGGCGATGTAGACGCCCGCAAGAAAGCCGACCACGCCCCACAGCGCGGTGGCAATCACGCCATAGCGGATCACCTCGTCGAAATAGCCCTCGGCGGGCGCGGCGGCGCCGTTCGGCATGCGGTTCGGAATGTCCGTCCGCCGCATCGTGTAGATGAAAAGACCGACCGCGACGATGAAGACGGTCAGCGCGTTGACCAGATAGGCCACGTCACGCGCCATGTTCGCGGCATAGGCCGCAAGAACCGCAATCACCCCCAGGGCGGCAAGCTTGATCACATTGCCCATATCGCATTCCCCGTGTGCCAGCAGACACGGCGGCCAGAGACGGCCGCCGAACCCTCAACGTTCTTCTTGCGGACCACGGCCGGCGCGGCCTTGATCTGCATCAACGGACAGTGCGGCGCGCGGGCGCGGGCCGGAGGTCAGCCATCGCGGCGGGCAAGCGCCTCGCCCGGCGACCATTCGGCGCCCAGGCCGCCGCGTTCGTGCTTGTACATCTCGTCGGCAGCATGCTGGGTGAACTCGACGGCCAGACGGTCGGCGCGCAGGCCCAGTTCCTCGACGCATGCCGCGACCAGCGCCGCGGCAAGGCGTGCCCTCTGCTCGGGCGGGCGGCCGCGGCGGATGTCGCACATCAGCACGGCGGCGGGCTCGGGCGCGCCGAGGCCGCACCGCCAGATGTTTCCCGCCCCGAGTTCGCGGAACCCGACGCTGACCTGTTCGGGGGTGGTCTGCATGATCTCGGCAAAGATCTCGCCGAGGCGTTGGGCCAACCGGCGCTTGGCCTCTGCCGGATGGGGCTCGCCCAGATCGAGTTGCAGATAGGGCATCGTGCCGCCTCCCTCGCGCCCGCGTCGCGACGGGTCAGCCGATCATGCCGCCGTCTGCATCCTCGCCCGCGGCGTCGAGCAGGGCGACGAAATCGGGGACGTGGCAGCTTCGCGCATCGGCGAATTCGACGACGCCGTCCTTCTTCAGCCCGGTGATCTGGCGGCTGACCGTCTCGATCGTCAGGCCCAGGTAATCGGCCATCTGCTCGCGGGTCAGCGGCAGCTCGAAACGCAGCCCGTCGTGCGGCCGGGTGTTGTCGAGACCCGCCGCGCGCCGGGTGAGGATCGCGAGAAAGGTTGCGATCTTCTCGCGCGCGGTCTTGCGCCCCAGCAGCAGCATCCAGTCGCGCGCCGCGTCCAGCTCGTCCAGCGTCATCTCGAGCAGCCGCTTCTCGAGCGACGGCGTGTCCTTCAGCAGCCGCTCGAATCGCGACCGGTGGAACAGGCACAACTTGACCGGGGTGACCGCGACCGCGTCATAGGGCGCAATCGGGCGCATCGGCCGGCCGACGAAATCCGAGGGGAACATCAGCCCCACCATCTGCCGCCGCCCGTCGGGCATGGTCTTGCACAGCGAGACCACGCCCTCGACCACCGAGCCGAGAAAATCGGTGCGTTCGCCAGCCGCGACGATCTCCTGCCCCGGATCGTAGGTCTTGTAGAACTTGATGGCGTCGAGGAGTTGCAGGTCCTGCGGCCCGCAATACGAGCACACGGCGCGTGTCCGGATACCGCAATCCGCGCAGCGCTCGTGCGCCTTGCGCAGGTTCGGGGCGATCATGCGTTCGGAGCCGGACATCGCATCTCTCTTTGCAACCGTTTCAGTGTGCGCGGACACTTGATCTGCGTCAATGAGAAGCGCCGCGCCGCGTGTATTCCCTGATGGCATGATGATCCTCTCGAGACCCTTCGCGCCCGACGCCCTGGAACGCAGCGTTCCACGGTATACCAGCTATCCGACCGCGCCGCACTTCACCGAAGGCGTGTGCGGCGCAACATATCGTCGCTGGCTGGAGGAATTGCCACGGGATGCGGCGGTGTCGCTGTATCTGCATGTGCCGTTCTGCGACGAGCTGTGCTGGTTCTGCGCCTGCCGCACGCAGGGCTCGCGCAACTACCGCCCGGTCTCGCGCTATCTCGACATCCTGATCGCCGAGATCGCGATGGTGGCCGCGCTGACCGGGCCGGACCATCCGGTCAGCCAGATGCACTGGGGCGGCGGGTCGCCGACGATTCTGTCGCCCGAGGACATGGCGCGGCTGGCCGGCGCGATGCACCGGCATTTCCCCAACAGCCGCAGCGCGGAATTCGCGGTCGAGATCGATCCGCGCGACATGACCGTGCCGCGGCTCGACGCGCTGGCCGCCGCCGGGCTCAGCCGCGCCTCGATCGGCGTGCAGGATTTCGAGCCGCGCGTGCAGGAGGCGATCGGCCGCCGGCAGAGCTACGAGGTCACCCGCGACGTGGTCGAGGGGCTGCGCGCGCGCGGCGTCGGCGGCATCAACATCGACCTGCTCTACGGCCTGCCCGGGCAGACCGCCGAGACGCTGATGAGCACGATCGAGAAGGTGGTCGGGCTCGCGCCCGACCGGCTCGCGCTGTTTGGCTATGCGCATGTGCCCTGGATGGCACGGCGCCAGAAGATGATCGACGAATCGATCCTGCCGGGCACGACACTGCGGCGCCGGCAGGCGGCGCTGGCGGCCCAGATGCTCCGCGAGGCGGGATATGTGCCGATCGGCATCGACCATTTCGCCAAGCCCGACGATGCGATGGCGAAGGCCGCAGTTGACGGCACGCTCAGGCGCAATTTCCAGGGCTACACCGTCGATCCGGCGGTGGCGCTGATCGGCATGGGGGCCTCGGCCATCGGCTCGATGCCGCAGGGCTATATGCAGAACGATCCCGCCACCGCGGGCTACCAGACGGCGATCGAGGGCGGGCACCTCGCCACCGTGCGCGGCAAGGCGTTCACCGCTGACGACCTCGCCCGGCGCGACGCGATCGAACAGATCCTGTGCCATTTCGCCCTCGACCTCGACCGGCTGGCCGCACGGCACGGGATCGCCGCGGCCCCGGTGGCCGAGATCGCCGAGGCGCTGATCGCCGGGGCGCCCGCGGGCGCGCTGACCCGTCAGGGCCGGGGCTTTGCCATCGCCCCCGACTGGCGCGCGCATGCCCGCCTGATCGCGGCCGAGTTCGACGCCTACTTCCAGAACCGCCCGGCGCGCCACAGCCTCGCGGTGTGACAAGGGCCCCGGCGCGCGTGCCGGGGCAGGGCCGGCCCAAGGCGCGGCGATGCCGCGCGAGGTTCAGGGGAGCGACTGCATCAGGACGGTGGAGCGGGGCGGTCCGCCCGGGCACGCCCTCAGGCCGCCCGGACCCCGGCCAGCGCCGTCTCGATGGCCGGGCCGAGCTTGCCCACGATCTCGCCGATCTGGTCCTCCGCCAGGATATAGGGCGGCGCGATCATCACATGATCGCCGTTCTGGCCGTCGACCGTGCCGCCCATCGGGTAGACCATCAGCCCGTTCGCGAAGGCCGCCCTCTTGATCCGTGCGGCCACCCCCAGCGCGGGGTCGAACGGCGCCTTGGTCTCCTTGTCGGCGACCAGCTCGATGCCCAGGAACAGCCCCCGCCCGCGGATGTCGCCGACCGCCCAATGCTGGCCGAAGGCGGCATCGAGCGCCGCGCGCAACGCCGCCCCGGTCGTGCGCACGCGCGCCAGCAGGTCGCGCCCTTCGATCTCGTCCAGCACCGCGAGCGCCCCCGCGCAGGCCACCGGGTGGCCGAGATAGGTGTGGCCATGCTGGAAGAAGCCCGAGCCCTGCGCGATGGTGCGGTAGATCGCGCCCGAGCACAGCATCGCCCCGATCGGCTGGATGCCGGCGCCCAGCCCCTTGGCGATGCAGACGATGTCGGGCGCGATGCCGTCGGCCTCGCAGGCGAACAGATGCCCGGTGCGACCCATGCCGCACATCACCTCGTCGAGGATCAGCAGCACGCCGTGGCGGTCGCAGATCTCGCGGATCCGTTTGAAATAGCCGGGAACGGCCGGCACCGCGCCCATGGTCGCGCCGACCACCGGCTCGGCGATGAAGGCCGCGACGGTTTCGGGGCCGAGGTCCAGGATCTTGGCCTCAAGCTCGTCCGCGACGCGCACCCCGTAGTCCTCCGCGCTCTCGCCCGGCGCGCCCCAGCGCCAGTGGTGGCAGGGGGCGATGTGGTGCATCGCATCGGTCAGCAGCGGCTGGAACTGCGCCCGGCGCCAGCGGTTGCCGCCGGCCGCGAGCGCGCCCAGCGTATTGCCGTGATAGCTCTGCCAGCGGGCGATGACATGGCGGCGCGCGCCCTCGCCCCGCTCGGTGAAATACTGGCGCGAAAGCTTGATCGCGGCCTCGACCGCCTCGGAGCCGCCCGAGACGAAGAAGGCCCGCTCGATCCCCTGCGGCGCCCGTGCGATGAGGCGGTCGGCGAGCGCCTCGGCGGGCTCGGAGGTGAAGAAGCTGGTATGGGCATAGGCCACGCGGTCGAGCTGGGCCTTCACCGCCGCGGTGACGGGGGCCGGCGAATGGCCGAGGCACGAGACCGCAGCCCCGCCGCAGGCGTCGAGATACCGCTTGCCCGTGGTGTCGATCAGGTAGCAGCCATCGCCGCTGGCGACGGTCGGAAGCTGAGCCCTGGTGTGGCGGGGAAAGACATGGGACATCGGCTTCTCCCTTCGGCGGCGCGCCGGGATGCGACCCGGCCCGACGCAGTCTAGGGCGGCAATCGGACGACGGGAATCCCCGGCGAGCGGCCTTGCCGGTTCGGGCAGGGGCCGTGCTCAGGCGTGAAACAGCCCGGCTTTCACGCGTGAAAGCAATATCAAAGCATTGATTTGTATATATTTTTATTGTGCATTAACCGAAAATCAACCAGCCATGACGCCCACATGCCTCGATCACATGCGCGCGCAATCCGTGCCGGATCGCGGCCCGTCTCGCGGGGCCGCTTTGCCCGGATGGGGCCCCGACCAGACGAAAGGCAGCGGGCCGCGACCGGCTTGGGTCAGGCGAAGATGCCGGCATGCGCGTCGCGCAGCGCGTTCTTCTGCACCTTGCCCATGGTGTTGCGCGGCAGCGTCTCGGCGAAGAACACGCGCTTGGGCTGCTTGAACTTCGCCAGCCGCTCGGCCAGCGGGCCGAGGATGTTGGCCTCGGTCAGCCTTGCGCCGGTCTCGGGCACCACCACGGCCACCACGCCCTCGCCGAAATCGGGGTGCGGCACGCCGATCACGGCCGATTCGGACACGCCCGGGATGCGGTCGATCTCGCCCTCGACCTCCTTGGGGTAGACGTTGAAGCCGCCGGTGATGATCAGGTCCTTGCCGCGCCCGACGATCACGACATAGCCGCGGTCGTCGATCATGCCGAGGTCGCCGGTGATGAACCAGCCATCGGGGCGCAGCTCCTCGGCGGTCTTTTCCGGCATCCGCCAGTAGCCCTTGAAGACGTTGGGGCCGCGCACCTCGATCATGCCGATCTCGCCCTGCGGCAGGGGGCGGCCGGTCTCGGGCTCGGTGATGCGCAGCGCGACGCCGTCGAGCGGAAAGCCCACCGTCCCCGCCCGGCGCTCGCCGTCATAGGGGTTCGAGGTGTTCATCGAGCATTCGGTCATGCCGTAGCGCTCGAGGATCGCGTGGCCGGTGCGGGCCTGCCATTGGCGGTGCGTTTCGGCCAGCAGCGGCGCCGAGCCCGAGATGAAGAGGCGCATCCCCCTGGTCAGCTCGCGGTCAAGCCGGGGGTCGGCCAGCAGCCGGGTGTAGAAGGTCGGCACCCCCATCAGCGCGGTGGCGCGCGGGATGGCGGCGATCACCGCGTCGGCGTCGAACTTCTCCATCCAGATCAGCCGGGCGGCCGAGGCGATGCAGGTGTTGGTGGCGACGAACAGGCCGTGGGTGTGGAAGATCGGCAGCGCGTGGATCAGCACGTCATCGGCGGTGAACGCCCAGGTGCGCGCCAGCACCCGGGCGTTCGAGAGCAGGTTGTCATGGCTGAGCATCGCGCCCTTCGAGCGCCCGGTGGTGCCCGAGGTGTAGAGGATCGCCGCCAGATCGTCCGGGCCGCGCGCCACGCTGCGGAACCCCGCGGCCGCGGCCGGGATCAGGCCGGGCAGGCTGCCCGCAGGCGCCGCGCCGGCCGATCCGGCGCCGAGCGTTTCC
>JAVVFE010000168.1:0-7033 GCA_032251175.1 Thermohalobaculum sp. | reverse complement strand
GTGGGCTCCGAAACGACCTGCATCCATCTCGGGCCCGACGCGTGGGAACTGGGCAAACACCAGCCCGCCGACGCCGCCGTGCTGGGCGATCCCGGCGAGGTCATGGGCGCGCTCGCCGACCGGATCGAGGTCGACCAGCGCACGCGGGATACACGGCTCGAACGGGTGCGGGAAACGAAGGCGGGACTCGCCGATACCCTCGATTCGATCGGGCGCGGAAGCGACGACGAGGACCCGCGCGCCTCGAAGGCCGAAGTTGCGCGACGGCTCGCCGAACGGGTCGCCGCGCGGCTGGCGGGGGAGGGGGTGGCATGACGCTGGAAATCGCGGTCGCGCCGCTCGATCACCACGACCCCGCGCTGCCTTGGCCCACCTATGAGACCGAGGGCGCGGCCGGCATGGACCTGCGCGCCTCGCTGATGGCCGAGGACCGCGCCGCGGGGATTGCGCTGCCGCCGATGGGCCGCGCGCTGATCCCCACCGGGTTGGCGATGGCGATCCCCGCGGGGTTCGAGGGACAGGTGCGGCCGCGCTCGGGCCTCGCCGCCCGGCACGGCGTGACGGTGCTGAACGCGCCCGGCACCATCGACAGCGACTATCGCGGCGAGCTGCGGGTGCTGCTGGTCAACCTCGGCCCCGAGACGTTCCGGGTGCGCCATGGCGAGCGCATCGCGCAACTGGTGATCGCGCCCGTGACGCGGGTGCGGATGGTGCGAGCCGGCACGCTCGACGCGACCGCGCGCGGGGCCGGCGGGTTCGGCTCGACCGGGCAGGGCTGAGGCGCAGAGGGGAGAGGCGCAAGGACGATGCTGAGACTGTCGCGCAAGACGATGCTGGCGCTCGAGGCGGTGCTGGACGTGGCCTACAACGCCCGGCCCGACCCGGTGCAATCGAAGGAGATCACCAAGCGCCAGGGCATCCCGCAACGCTATCTCGAGCATGTGATGCAGAGCTTCGTGCATCACGGCATCCTCAAGGGCGTGCGCGGGCCGAAGGGCGGCTACACGCTGGCGCGCGAGCGGCGGCGCATCACCGTGGGCGACATCGTGCGGGTGGTGGACAAGATCGACGCCGAGGCCGACGCCGAGCCGCTGAGCGAGGCGCCGCTGGGCGAGAAGGTGATCCAGCCGCTGTGGACCGAGACGCGCGATGCGGTGCTGGAAAAGCTCGACGCGATCACCATGGAGGACCTGTGCCGCCGGGCGCAGCAGCTTGGCGTGCCGCATGGCGCCAAACCGACGCCGGACTTTAACATCTGAGGGATTGCGCAAAAGACTTTTGGGAGGGGGAGCGATGTTCGAGGCGGCGCCGCGCGGGCGGATCTATGATTGCATCACCGAGACGATCGGCGCGACGCCGCTGGTGCGCCTCAAGCGCCTGCCGGCCGAGGCGGGGGTCGAGGCCGAGATCCTCGCCAAGCTGGAATTCTTCAACCCGATCGGCTCGGTCAAGGACCGCATCGGCGTGAGCATGATCGAGGCGCTGGAGGCCGAGGGCCGGCTGGGCGCGGGCGCCACGCTGATCGAGCCGACCTCGGGCAACACCGGCATCGCGCTGGCCTTCGTGGCTGCGGCCAAGGGCTACCGGCTGATCCTGTGCATGCCCGAGTCGATGTCGGTCGAGCGGCGCAAGATGCTGGCGCTGCTGGGCGCCGAGCTGGAACTGACCGACGCTGCCAAGGGCATGAAGGGCGCCATCGCACGGGCCGAGGAGCTGGCCGCCAGCATCCCCGGCGCGATCATCCCGCAGCAGTTCGAGAACCCGGCCAACCCGCAGGTCCATGTCGAGACCACGGCCGAGGAGATCTGGGCCGACACTGGCGGCCGGGTCGACGTGTTCATCTCGGGCGTCGGCACCGGCGGCACCATCACCGGGGTGGGGCGCGTGCTGAAGGCGCGCAACCCGGGCGTGCGCATCGTTGCGGTCGAGCCCGAGGACAGCCCGGTGCTGTCGGGTGGCGCGCCGGGCCCGCACAAGATCCAGGGCATCGGCGCGGGCTTCGTGCCCGGCGTGCTCGATCGGAGCGTGATCGACGAGGTGCTGACGGTGGCCAACGAGACCGCGTTCGAGACCGCCCGCCGGCTGGCGCGGCTCGAAGGCATTCCGGGCGGCATCTCGTCGGGGGCGGCGATTGCGGCGGCGCTGGAGGTGGCCGAGCGCAAGGGGATGGCGGGCAAGCGCATCGTCGCGATCCTGCCGAGCTTTGCCGAGCGGTACCTGTCGACCGCGCTGTTCGACGGGCTGTGAGCGGCGGCGCGCACGGCCAGCCGCCTGCGGCGTCATGCTGTTCCTGATCCTCAAGCTCGCCGTCTTCGGGCTCGGCTGGCTGATCGGGCGTGCGGCGATCGGGGCGGCGGGGCGCGCGCGGGCGCTCGACGGAGTGCGGGCGCGCCTGATCATGCGCGGCGCGCTGGGCCTGGTGATCGCGCTCTACTGGTATCCCGAGCTGGGCTGGGCCGTGGCGCATCCCGGCGCGGTGGTGCGGGCGTTGGGCGTTCTCGGCTTGACGGCGCTGCCCGTGGCGGGTTTCGTCCTGTTCCTGCGCTGGGCGCATCGCCGCGCGCGGCGGCACGAGGGAGAGCGATGAGCTTCGACCGCGACGAGCTTGAGCGTTACGCCCGCCACATCGTGCTGCACGAGATCGGCGGTCCGGGCCAGCAGCGACTGAAGGCCGCGCGCGTGCTGGTGGTGGGGGCGGGGGGCCTGGGCTCGCCCGCGATCCTGTATCTTGCGGCGGCGGGCGTGGGACGGCTCGGGATCGTCGACGACGACGCGGTCAGCCTGTCGAACCTCCAGCGTCAGGTGCTGCACGCGACGTCCGAGGTGGGCGCGCCCAAGGTCGCGAGCGCCGGCCGCGCGGTCGCGCGCCTCAATCCGCATGTCGAGGTCATCCTCCACCAGGTGCGGCTGAGCGACGACAACGCGGGCGAGATCATCGGCGCCTATGACATGGTGCTGGACGGGTCGGACAATTTCGCGACCCGCTATCTGGTCAACCGGGTCGCGGCGCGGCTGGGCAAGCCGCTGGTCTTTGCCGCCATCGGGCGGTGGGAGGGGCAGGTGGCGGTGTTCGACCCCGCCTGCGGCGGGCCCTGCTATGAATGCATCTTCCCCGAGCCGCCGGCGCCCGGCCTTGTGCCGGCCTGCGCCGAGGCCGGCGTGCTGGGCGCCATGGCGGGGGTGGTGGGGGCGATGCAGGCGCTCGAGGCGGTCAAGCTGATCGTCCGAGCGGGCGAGCCTCTGCGCGGGCGGCTGATGCTCTACGACGCGCTGGGCGCCGAGGCGCGGGTGATCCGGGTGAAGCGCCGCGAGGGCTGCGCGGTCTGCGCCGCGGCCGGGCGGGACTGAGGCCCCGCCGCCGTCAGTTGCCGAGGATCGCGGGCAGCCTGAGCCCGTGGGTGCGGGCGCAGTCGAGCGCCGCCTCGTAGCCCGCATCGGCATGGCGCCAGACGCCGCTGGCCGGGTCGTTCCACAGCACGCGCTCGAGCCGCTTTGCCGCTGCCTCGGTGCCGTCGGCCACGATCACCATGCCGGCGTGCTGGCTGAAGCCCATGCCGACGCCGCCGCCGTGGTGCAGGCTCACCCAGGTCGCGCCCGAGGCGGTGTTGACCAGCGCGTTCAGCAGCGGCCAGTCCGAGACGGCGTCCGAGCCGTCCTTCATCGCCTCGGTCTCGCGGTTGGGGCTGGCGACCGAGCCACTGTCGAGATGGTCGCGGCCGATCACGATGGGGGCCTTCAACTCGCCGCTCGCCACCATCTGGTTGAACATCAGCCCCGCCCGGTGCCGATCGCCCAGCCCGATCCAGCAGATCCGCGCGGGCAGGCCCTGGAAGGCGATCCGTTCGCGCGCCATGTCGAGCCAGCGGTGCAGGTGCGCGTTGTCGGGGAACAGGCGCTTCATCGCCGCGTCGGTCTTGTAGATGTCCTCGGGGTCGCCCGACAGCGCGCACCAGCGGAACGGGCCGACGCCGCGGCAGAACAGCGGGCGGATATAGGCGGGCACGAAGCCGGGGAAGGCGAAGGCGTTTTCCAGCCCCTCGTCTTTCGCCACTTGGCGGATGTTGTTGCCGTAGTCGAGGGTGGGGACGCCCGCGTTCCAGAAATCGACCATGGCGGCGACGTGGACGCGCATGCTGGCCCGCGCCGCGCGTTCGACCGCCTTGGGGTCGCTTTCCTGCCGCTCGCGCCATTCGGCGACGCTCCAGCCCTGCGGCAGGTAGCCATGGATGGGGTCGTGGGCCGAAGTCTGGTCGGTCACGATGTCGGGGCGCCCGTTCGGCAGCGTTTCGCCCGCCGTCATGCGGCGCAGGATCTCGGGGAAGACGTCGGCGGCATTGGCGATCAGGGCCACCGACTTGGCCTCGCCCGCGCGGGTCCAGGCATCGATCATCGCCAGCGCCTCGTCGAGGCTGCGGGTCTTGGCGTCGACATAGCGGGTGCGCATGCGGAAATCGGCTCGGGTCTCGTCGCACTCGACGGCGAGGCAGCAGGCCCCGGCCATGACGGCGGCGAGCGGCTGCGCGCCGCCCATGCCGCCCAGCCCCGCGGTCAGGATCCACTTGCCCGTGAGATTGCCGCCATAATGCTGGCGCCCGGCCTCGGCGAAGGTCTCGTAGGTGCCTTGGACGATGCCCTGCGTGCCGATGTAGATCCACGAGCCCGCGGTCATCTGGCCATACATCATCAGGCCCTTGCGATCGAGTTCGTTGAAATGGTCCCAGGTCGCCCAGTGCGGCACGAGGTTGGAATTGGCGATCAGCACGCGCGGCGCATCCGCGTGGGTCTTGACCACCGCGACCGGGCGGCCGGACTGGACCACCAGCGTCTCGTCGGCCTCGAGCGTCCTGAGGGTCGCGACGATCCGGTCGAAATCGTCCCAGGTGCGGGCGGCGCGGCCGATGCCGCCATAGACCACCAGCTCGTGCGGGTTCTCGGCCACGTCGGGGTGCAGGTTGTTCATCAGCATTCGCATCGGCGCCTCGGTCAGCCACGACTTCGCGGTGATCTCGGTGCCGGTGGGCGGAAACACGTCGCGCCGGTTGAGGCGGGGGTTGGTCATGGCGCTCTCCTCGGAACGGGGCGGTCGGCGCCGGTCGGGCGCTGTGCGAGGTTTCATGTATCGGGAGTCAGTTATTTTGTCCAGACATAAAAATGCAGAGAAGGCGGGGCGCCGAAGCGTCCCGCCCGCCCCTCAGGGCTTCGTCGCAGCCACCGCCTCGATCGCCATCGCCCGTTCGGCCAGCGCCGCAAGGCGGGGATAGCCGGCATCGAGCAGCCAGGGGTTGGTCGCCTCGGCGAACTGGTAGGCGCAGACCACGGCGATGTCGGAGCCGTCCGGCGCGGCGCCGCCGAAGAAGCCGGTCTCGGGCGCGATCGCCTCGAGCGCACCCAGCGTGCCGCGCACCTGCCCGGTGACGCGCGCCTGCCAGTCGGCCCAGTGCAGCGCCTCGGGGCGGCGGTTCTTCTCGTAGACCAGCGCCACCGCCTTCTCGGCTGTCGCGGTCGCCAGCGCGATGCGTTGCAGGCAGTCGCGCCGCGCGAGGCCCGCGGCCGGCACCAGCCGCCGCGCGCCGGCGGTCTCGTCCAGCCAGTCGCAGATCGCCGAGGTCTCGATCAGCACGGCGCCGTCGTCCAGCACCAGCGCGGGCACGCGGGTGCCGGGATGGACCTTGGCGATCTCGCGCGATTCGACCGGATCGGTCGCGGCAAGCGGGCGGCGCTCGACGGCGCGGCCCTGAAGGGCGCACCAGATCGCGACGCGGCGGACATAGGGCGAGAGATCGCGGCCATAGAGAATCATCGGGGGCTCCGCTGGGGACTGACTGTGCCCGGCGAGGTAAGCGGGCCCGCCCCGGCCTGTCAAAGCCCGCGATGCGTTTGGCCGCGGGGACATGCGCATGCGGTCGCGAAAGCGCGAGCATTGCGCTCGGGAATTGCGGCGGGCGTGGCTTGGTCTTAAGGTCGCACTGTGCTGCCCCCGGAGAAGACATGGACGCCATCGCAACCCCGACCCTGATCGACCCCTTCCAGCGGGCGATCACCTATCTGCGGGTATCGGTCACCGACCGCTGCGATTTCCGCTGCGTCTATTGCATGTCCGAGCACATGACCTTCCTGCCCAAGCGCGACCTGCTGACGCTGGAGGAACTGGACCGGCTGTGCTCGACCTTCGTGCGGCTGGGGGTGCGCAAGCTGCGCATCACCGGGGGCGAGCCGCTGGTGCGCAAGAACATCATGTGGTTCTTCGAGCGGATGGGCCGGCATCTGGGCGCGGGGCTCGACGAGCTGACGCTGACCACCAACGGCTCGCAGCTTGGGTGCTTTGCGGGCGGCCTGCGCGATTGCGGCGTGCGGCGGGTCAATGTCTCGCTGGACACGCTCGACGAGGACAAGTTCAAGGCGATCACCCGCTGGGGGCGGCTTGCGGACGTGCTCGACGGCATCGACGCGGCGCAGGCGGCGGGGCTTGCGGTCAAGATCAACGCGGTCGCGCTGAGGGGCACCAACGACGACGAGGCCCACCGGCTGGTCGAGTGGTGCGGCGCGCGCGGCATGGACCTCACCTTCATCGAGGTGATGCCGATGGGCGATCTCGGCACCGAGGACCGGCTCGACCAGTTCTGGTCGCTCAAGGACGTGCGGCGCGAGCTTGAAACCCGCTGGAGCCTGACGGAGACCGACTACCGCACCGGCGGGCCGGCGCGCTATGTGCGGGTGGCCGAGACCGGCCAGCGGATCGGTTTCATCACGCCGCTCACGCATAATTTCTGCGAATCGTGCAACCGGGTGCGGCTGACCTGCACCGGGCAGCTCTACATGTGCCTGGGCCAGGACGACGACGCCGACCTGCGCGCGGTGCTGCGCGCGTCCGACGACGACGCGGCGCTCGCGGCGGCGATCCGCGAGGCGATCACGCGCAAGCCCAAGGGCCACGACTTCGACTATTCGCGCCAGACGGTCGATGGCCAGGTCGCGCGGCACATGAGCGTGACCGGCGGCTGAAACGGGGTGGCCCCGGGTCAAGCCCGGGGCC